>CANQTJ010000022.1 GCA_947626705.1 uncultured Clostridia bacterium
AAAATAATTTCCCAAATAAAGAGAATAACATTCTCTTTATTTGGGGTGCTTTTTATTTATCGGCTGTGAATTGTAACGTTTATAAATTTACAGCTTTTTCCACTGCTTGTATCTCTTCATTTGATAAAGTATATTTAGAATTTCCATTTTCTATAGGCTTTGCATAAATATTAGACATTTCTCTAGAATAAATACCATTAAAAACTACTCCATTATTTTTTTCATCTAATAATGCAACTGCAAAACTCAAATCACTTCCTGTATCTTTAAAAGCACTATATCTAACAATACCTATTTTTTGAATACATTTTGAAAAATCTTGTCTAACATCCTTATATAAGTTTGCAATTTCAATATTTTGATTTTCTACTAAATCAACTTTATTCATAAATTTTTCCAAATCTTCTTGTATATTATTTCCATTTCCTAATTTTTTTATAAATTTTTTATACTTATTATTTTTACTTATTACATTAACTAATAAAATAATATATCCTATTATTAATAAAAGTATAATACAATTTAAAAATAATACATAATTATCTGATTTTAAAAATTCTACTATTTCATTCATTTTTATAAACCACCTATTTCATCAAATTTAATATTCTTTCTAAATCTTCATTTGATGCATATTCTATTACAATTTTTCCTTTTTTCTTTCCTGGATTTAATTTTACTTTAGTTCCAAAAAAGCCTTGGAATGTATTTTCTATATCTTTATATAAAATACTTACTCTTTTTAATTCATCTTTTGAAATTTGTTTTTGATTTATTTTTTTATTTCTCTGTTCTATTTCTCTAACAGTTGATCCTCTTTCTATCATATCTACAGCAGTCATATATTGCTTTTCTGGGTCAGTTATTGCTAATAATCCTCTGCAATGTCCTTCTGTCAATTTTCCCTGTTTAGCAAATTCCAATACTCTTGGATCTAAATTTAAAATTCTTACTGTGTTTGCTATCGTACTTCTGCTTTTTCCTAATTTTTTTGAAACTTCTTCTTGAGTTAGTCCATAATTTTCCATTAGATTTTTTATTCCTAAAGCTTTTTCAAATGGATTTAAGTCTTCTCTTTGTATATTTTCAATTAGTGCTATTTCATTATTTTTTCTTTCATCATCTTCCCTAATAATTGCTGGTATTTCTTCTAATCCAGCTATTTTACAAGCTCTCCATCTTCTTTCTCCTGCAATTATATTATAATATCCATCTTTTTTAGATACAATTATAGGTTGAATTAAACCATATTCTTTTATTGATTCTGCTAATTCTTCTAAAGCTTCCTGATTAAAATTTTTTCTTGGTTGCTCTCTATTAGGTTCAACTTCTGTTATTTTTAAATTTTTTAATACATCATTTTCTCTTATTTGTTCTTCTTCTGGTGTTGGTCCAAACAAAGCATCTAATCCTTTTCCTAATCCAGTTTTTTTAGCCATTTAAATCACTTTCCTTTCTACAATTTAAACTATTTTTATATGTTATATAAAAGTGTTTTATTATTGGTCAAATTAAAATATTTTTTTATTTTTCTTTTCTGTATCATTTGTTTTTAAAAATTCTTTTGTAAATTTTTCATAAGTTTTTGCTCCTTTTGACCTTGGATCATATTCTGTTATAGGCATACCATAACTTGGAGCTTCACTTAATCTTACATTTCTTGGTATAACTGTTTTATATACTTTATCATTAAAATATTTTTTTACTTCTTTTACTACTTGATTAGAAAGATTTGTTCTAGCATCATACATTGTAAGAAGTGCTCCTTCTATTTCTATGTTTTTATTTAGATGTTTTTTTACTAAATTAATAGTATTTATAAGTTGTCCTAAACCTTCTAATGCATAGTATTCACATTGTACAGGTATTAAAACACTATCAGATGCAGTAAAAGCATTTAATGTTATTAATCCTAATGATGGAGGACAGTCTATTAAAATATAGTCAAATTTTTCTTTTATTTTTTCCAATTTTTCCTTTAATCTTTGTTCTCTTGATATCATAGAAACTAATTCCACTTCAGCTCCTGCTAAGTTAATGTTTGAAGGGCATACTAATAATCTTTTTATAACAGTTTCTTCTAATACTTCTTGTATTTCAGTTTCTCCTACTAATACATCGTATGTAGAAAGTTCAACGTCTTTTTCTGCACCTACACCACTTGTTGCGTTACCTTGAGGATCTGCATCTATTAATAATACTTTATTTCCTTTTTTTGCAAGCATTGTACTTAAATTTATTGTAGTAGTTGTCTTTCCAACTCCACCTTTTTGATTTGCTACAGATATTATTTTTCCCACGATATCTCCTCCAATTTTTAGTTAATATTTACCTATTGATTTATTATATTTTATATATTTATAATATACAAATATTTTATAAAAGTCAATAATTTTTTTTAAGTTTAATAATTTTTAATCAATTTTTTTATAATTTTCATTAGTATTTTAATTAACTAAAAAGGTTAAATATAAAATATTTTTAATTGAATTCGATATGATAAATTATCTTCTTTAGCTAATTATAGAATGTATTTAAAATTTAAATATTTGAATATCTAAATGTCTTGAAGAACCAAAATAAAAATATTTTATATTAACCTTTTAATAAAGTTTTTTAAATTGTGAATTATAACAATTATTATACTTTAGTATTTAATTTACTATATTTGACTAGTAATAATAGTACTTAAAAATACACATATCTATTTTATAGCATTATTAAAGAACCTTTAAATGTTATCTTAAAGGTTCTTTAACTGGTATACCTGCCTTTCTTGGATAATTATTTGGAGTAGTTAATTTCTTATGAATCAAAATTATATTTCTAACAATATCAGTATTTGGCAAATTAAATTTATCTATTTTTTCTATTTCACCACCTAAAATTTTTATAGCACATTTACTATTATTTATTTCATCTTGTATTTCACTACCTTTCATACATATACATTTTCCATTAATCTTAGCAATAGGAATTAAATATTCTGAAAGTACAGATAAATTTGCAACTGCTCTGGCTGTAACATACTCAAAATTTTCTCTATATTGCTTATTCTTTCCAAAATCTTCTACTCTAGAATGAACTGTATTTATCTTTTCTAAATTAAGTTCTTTTATTACTTCATTTAAAAAATTAATTCTTTTATTTAAAGAATCTACAAGTGTTATTTTTAAATCTGCCCTATAAATTTTTAAAGGTATTCCTGGAAATCCTGCACCAGTTCCAATATCTGCTAAAGTTTTATTTTCATCTAAATATTTATTTATAGTTAATGAATCTATAAAATGTTTAATAATTATTTCTTCTGGTTTTGTAATAGCTGTCAGATTTATTTTTTCATTCCATTCAATTAATAAATTCATATATTTATAAAACTTTTCTAATTGTTCATCATTAAACAATATATCAATCTTTTTAGAATAAGTATTCATTAACTCTTTAAATTTTCGTATTTCCATATTATAATTTTCCTCCTTTTAAGGTACAAATCAGTTAAAAAAATTATAACTATTTTTTTACTAATTTTCTTAAATTATCTCTTATTCATTTGCAAATAAATTAAGAGTACAGATATATCTGCTGGAGAAACCCCAGAAATTCTAGACGCTTGTCCTATTGAATGCGGTTTAAATTTATTAAGTTTTTGTCTTGCCTCTAAACTTAATCCATTTATTTTTTCATAATCTATATCTTCTGATAGCAATTTATATTCTAATTTTTTAAACTTTTCAACTTGAGCTTCTTGCATTTTTATATATCCTTCATATTTTATTTGTATTTCAACTTCTTGCCTCTCTTGTAACGTTAACTCAGGTCTATCTACATCTATTGGGCTTAATTTTTCATAGTCTAATTCTGTTCTTTTTAATAATTCTGCCATTTTAGTTCCCGTATTTAGCTCAGAAGTACCATACTTTTTCAACAATTTATTAACATCTTCCGTAGGTTTAACAATAGTATTCTTTAATCTATTAATTTCTTCCTTTATATTTTGTTTTTTAATCAAAAATCTTTCATATCTTTCATCAGAGATTAAACCTATTTTATGACCTATTTCTGTTAATCTTAAATCTGCATTATCTTGCCTCAAAAGTAATCTATATTCAGCTCTAGAAGTCATCATTCTATATGGTTCATTTGTTCCTTTTGTAACAATATCATCTATTAATACTCCTATGTATCCTTGAGTTCTATCTAATATTAAAGGATCATTACCTTTTATTTTTTGAACTGCATTAATTCCTGCAATTAATCCTTGACATGCTGCTTCTTCATATCCAGAAGTTCCATTTGTTTGTCCAGCCATAAATAATCCATCTATTCCTTTGTATTCCAATGAAAGTTTTAAATTAGAAGGATTTATACAATCATATTCGATAGCATAAGCTGATCTAGTAAACTCTGCATTTTCTAATCCAGGTATAGTCCTATATAAAGCAATTTGGACATCTTCTGGAAGTGATGAACTTAAACCTTGTATGTACATTTCTTCAGTATCTAAACCTACTGGTTCAACAAATGCTTGATGCCTTGGTTTATCACTAAATCTAACTACTTTATCTTCTATTGATGGACAATATCTAGGCCCTGTGCCTTCTATCTTTCCAGCATATAAAGGTGATCTATGTAAATTATCTTTTATTATTTTATGAGTTAACTCATTTGTATAAGTCAAATAACAATCTACTTGTTTTAAATCCTTTATTTCGTCTTCAAAAGAAAAAGGAACAACATTTTCATCTCCCTTTTGAATTTCCATTTTACTAAAATCTATACTTCTTCTATTAATTCTTGCAGGAGTTCCTGTTTTAAACCTAACTAAATCAACTCCAATATTTTTTAAAGAATCAGATAATTTATTTGCTGCTGCAACGCCATCTGGCCCACTTTCTTCTGAAAATTCTCCCATAAAAATTTTTCCTTTTAAATATGTTCCTGTTGCAACAATAACTGCCTTTACTTTATAAATCGCACCTACTGATGTTTCTATCCCCACTACTTTATTATTTTCGACTTTAATATCCACAATTTCTCCCTGTTTTAAAAATAAATTTTCCTGCTTTTCTAAAGTATGTTTCATTTCAATATGGTATTTTTTTCTATCAGCTTGTGCTCTTAAAGAATGAACAGCAGGTCCTTTAGAGGTATTCAACATTTTTATTTGTATCATAGTTTTATCTATATTTTTCCCCATTTCACCCCCAAGTGCATCTATTTCCCTTACTAAATGTCCTTTTGAACTTCCTCCTATATGAGGATTACATGGCATATTAGCTATTGCTTCTAAACTAATTGAAAATATTAATGTTTTCATTCCTAATCTAGCTGAAGCTAAACCTGCTTCACATCCAGCATGTCCAGCACCAATTACTGCTATATCATATTCTCCCGCATAATAACTCATTTTATTTCCTTTCCTTATGAAACAAAAAAACAGTGTTTCATAAATCTTATAGAATACTTTTACATTATAGTAAATATCATTTTTTTATCTTTTTTCTTCAAAACCTTTGTATTTAAATCATTTATGCAATTAGTATATATTTACTTATTAATTAAAAATAATTAATTTTATTTTTTATATTTTATGTATATTAAATATTTTGTTCGCTTTTAAATTTATTTGTATACTAAAACAAATATTTATTTAAATACAGCTCACTACTTATTTAATTTTTTTATAAATATTAATAATATACAAATATTATAATTTAATTAATTTTATTATCAACAAACTATAACTTTATTCCTATATTAGCTTTTTATTTTCCATTTTAATTAATTTTCTATCATTTTATATAAAATTATATGGTTAAATTATAAAAATGTCCTATTTTGGATTTTAATGACAAATATATAGATTTTTATTTGCCTAGACAAAATTTTGAAAAAATTTCATTTATTATATCATCTGTTACAGTTTCTCCTGTAATTTTTCCTAAATCTTCCAAAATATCATTAATAAATATTGCAATTATATCTACTGGCATATTATCTTGTATAGCATTTTTGGCTTTTGTTACATTATTTATAGCATTTGAAATTAAATTTTTATGTCTTAAATTAGTTATAATGACTTCATTATCTAAATTAATCTCATTAAAATTAAACATCTTTGATATAATTGAACCTATTTTATCTAAACCTTCTCCATTTAAAGCAGATATTTTTATAATATTTTCTGTAATATTTACAAAATTATTATCTTTCTCATCTAATACTTGTTTTAAATCTGACTTATTCAATACAATAATTACATTTTTATTTTTTACTATATCTAAAATTTCATAATCTTCTTTCGTTAATTCTTTAGAACTATCAAAAATTGCTATAATTAAATCTGCATCTTTAGCTATTTCTTTAGATTTTATAATGCCTATTTTTTCTACTTCATCTTTTGCATCTCTAATCCCTGCTGTATCTATTAATTTTAAAGGTATTCCGTTTATATTAACAAACTCCTCTATTGTATCTCTTGTTGTTCCTTCATACTCTGTAACTATAGCTCTATCCTCTTTTAGTATAGAATTTAATAAAGATGATTTTCCTGCATTGGGCTTTCCAATTATAGCAGTTTTTATTCCTTCTTTTATAATTTTTCCACTATCAAAACTTTTTTCCAAATTTTCTAATTTCATTTGTACATTATTTAACATATTAAATATTTCATTATTAGTAACATCTTCAACATCATATTCTGGATAATCAATACTAACATCTACATTTACTAATATATCTAATATTTCTTGTTTTATATCTTTTATCTTTTTGGATAAAACCCCTTCTAACTGTTTAACACTAGTTTTCATTTCTCTTTCTGATTTACTATTTATAATATCAACAACAGATTCAGCCTGTAATAAATCTATTCTTCCATTTAAAAATGCTCTTTTAGTAAATTCACCAGGCTCGGCTAGTGTAGCACCATTTTTTAAACATATATCTAATATTTTTCTTATAACTAAATTTCCACCATGAGTATTAATTTCACACATATTTTCAGTTGTATAACTCTTAGGAGCTTTAAAATATGAAACTAAAACTTCATCTACAATTTCATTATTTTCTATAATAAAACCATATTTTATAGAATATCCTTTTATATCTTCTATTTTTTGTTTATTTTTAGGCCTAAAAAATTTATCAAGTACATTAAAACAATCTTTACCACTCATTCTAACAATACCAATCCCACCAATACCTGGAGCTGTAGATATTGAAGCTATTACATTCATTTTTATACCTCTTTCTAAATATATTTATACTATATTTTATCATATTATGTAACTTTTTAAAAGTAATTCTTATTTATTTTTTATATTTAACATTTTCACTATTTAGAACATTTTAAAGTCTGCTTCTTTATTCGTCCGCGAAAAATTGTATAGCAATTTTTCTGAGGAATGCTTTATATATAGGAAATTCAGAAAACTCCCTATAATATAAAAAAGGTCAAGATAAGCATTACTTAAAATAAGTAAAATCTGATCTTTGACCTCGGATTTTTATAAATATCATTTATTTTTTCTTTAAAGAAATAACGATTTTTCTTCTAGGTTCTTCACCAATACTTCTGGTTTCTACAAACTTATTATCTTGTAACTTTGTATGAATTATTTTCCTTTCATAAGCTTGCATTGGTTCTAAAGTTAAAGGCTTTCTTGTTTTTATAACAGTTTTAGCTAATTTTTCTGCTAAATCTTGCAATGCTTTTTCTCTCTTTTCTTTATATCCTTCTATATCTAAAATTACTCTAACTCTATTTTCAATACCTTTTCCAGCTATAGAAGTTAAAATATTTTGAAAACAATACAATGTTTCTCCTCTATAACCAATTAAGAAACCTAAATCTTTACCAATTATGTTTACATTTAAACCTGTTTTGGAATGTTCAATAGTATAATTATTGTCAATTTTTAGTTTCTCCAAAAAGTCTTTTAAAAATGATTCTACATTACTTTTAGCCTTTTCCTGTTCTTCTTTAGATAATTCTATTTCTTTTCTATCATTTTTATTAAAATCATTTTTTTCTTTATTTTCTTTTAAAGTTAATTGAACTTTTACTACTCTTGGAGTCAAAATACTAAAAAAACTCCTTTTTTCTTGACTTTCTAATATTTTTATATCAACCATATTTTTAGATACATTCATCTTTTTTAAGCCATTTTCAATAGCTTCATTTGTAGTTTTTCCTTCAGAAATTATACTTTTTTCCATTATTAATATCCTTCCTTATTGCATTATAACAACAATATATTAATCTTTAACAACTTTATTTAAAATTAATCTTTCACCAATCATTAAAATATTATTTACTAACCAATATAAAGCAAGTCCTAATGGAGCAACGAGTGATATTGATACTGACATTATAGGCATAAGCCATGACATTGTTTTATTTGCTTGAGCCATAGCATCTTCCATATCATTTTCTCCATTTTCTTTATTTTCTTCCTTATTTTCACTATTTTCATTAGTAATATCAATTACATCTGGTTTCTTATTAACTTTATTTTGCATAGCTGTAGTAATTTTCATTGATATAAATGTTGATATTATATATAAAATAGGAATTATATAAACAGTCCAATCTTGTAAATTTTGTTCTGGAATTTTACTTAAATCTAACCCTAAAAATTTCATATTAATATTAACATTATGTAAATTTTTATCATCTGGAAAATGTTGTTTTAAACTATCAATTTCTCTTATAATATCAATTTCAGAATATGCTTGACTAACAGGAACTCCATCATCTTTTAATTGTTGAATATAAGTATCAATTTTAGAATTATCAATCCTTTCCATATATGTTAAAGGAAATCTAACCATATAAAAAATTGAAATCAACAATATAATTTGTAATATAGAACTTAAACATCCACTAAATGGACTCATATTTTCACTTTTATACAAATCCATCATTTCTTTATTTAATTGTTCAGGATTATTTTTATATTTGAATTGCAATACCTTCATTTTTTCTTGAAGTATTGCACTTTTTTTCATTGTTTTTTGTTGTTTTATAGACAATGGTAACATTATTAATTTTATAATAATAGTAAATAATATAATTGCTAAACCATAATTACCGACAATATTATTAATAATACTTAATAAATAACCAAAAATGTTTGCAAAAAATCGAAACATTTACATTTCCTCCTACTATTCTACTATTTTAGTGGATCAAACCCTCCTTTAGAAAAAGGATTACATCTTAGAAATCTGTAAATACCTAAAATTGTACCTTTTAGCGCTCCATATTTTTGAATAGCTTGTTTTGTATATTCAGAACATGTAGGATAAAATTTACAATTTATATTTTTACTTTGTAGCCATAAAGAAATATTATGTTGATAAATTTCTATTATTTTTATAAGTATTTTTTTCATATCTTATATTTCCTTACTATTTCTATAAGTCAGCAATACTATAATGAATTTAGATATTTTTATAAAAAAATATTATGTTACTTTTTTAAATTTATCTTTATCTTAGCCTTTTCAAATATCTTATTCATATCAAATTTTATATTCTCAAAAGTAGCATTTTGAATGTCTTTATTCTTCTTCCATAAAAAAACTATACTTTTACCGCTCAAAATATCCATTTCTAATAATTTATAACTTTCTCTTATTAACCTTTTTATTCTATTTCTTCTTACGGCTTTACCTGTTTTAACACTTATAGCCAATCCCAAAAAGTTTAAATTTTTATTATTATCGCAAATAAAAGCCTCTATACTACTACCAGAATAATACTTCCCTTTAGACAAAACTTTTTTATATTCATAATTTTTTTTTAACATTTTTGTTTTTTTCATTATATTTCTTCCTTCCTAAACAGTAGAACTAAAATGAAAAAACAACTTATTATTTTAAAGTTATACTAAATTATTCTTTTTATTGAAAAAGGCAAGAATATCAAACTTGCCATTATATTTAATAAACTTTAAAATACAATAATTATGCACTTAATTTTTTTCTACCTTTAGCTCTTCTTGCTTTTAAAACGTTTCTTCCTGCTCTAGTTTTCATTCTTTTCATAAATCCATGTTCTTTACTTCTTTGTCTTTCTTTTGGTTGAAATGTTCTTTTCATTTATAGCACCTCCTATATAGCTCTTTTTTATTTAAATCCCATTTCTAGGAATTCTAATCTAAACAATAAGCATATCGATTATACAGTAAAAATTGATACTTTGTCAAGAGTTTTTAAAATTTGTTGTAAAATTTTTGTAATAAAAGTATTTTTTCCACATTGTGGAAAATTTTTTTCCACAGTCAGAAAAATTTTTCCACAATTCTATTGACTTATTTATTATATTTTTGTTATTATAAGAATTACAAAAAAAGACATAATTTTTATTGAAACGACAGTAAAAATAATGTTCGTAAATTTTTTGTTTTTTTTACTTAAATATTACAAAATTATCAACAACTGTGGATAACTTTGTGGATAAATTTTATTAGAAAGGATGATAAAATGACAATAGACAAAGATGAACTTTTAAGCAAATTAAAAGAATTACTAAAAGATGAAGTTTCAACTATATCTTATGATACTTGGATTGAACCTTTAGGAATAGACAGTATTAATGAAAACAACATTGTATTCACAGTAAAATCTTTTTTTCAAAGGGACTTTATTGAAAATAAATTTAATAGTTTAATATTTAACACATTAAGATATATAACGAACAAAGAATGGACATATACTGTAATAGATTTATCAAAGCAAAAAGAACAAGGACAAGTTATAGCTGATAAAAATTCAAATATATCTGATGCAGAATTAGAAACTAATCATCAAACTTTAAATCCAAAATATACATTTGAAACTTTCGTAGTAGGTAATAATAACAGATTTGCTCACGCAGCTGCATTAGCAGTTGGAAATGAACCAGGAAAATCTTATAATCCTTTATTTCTATATGGGGGAGTAGGTTTAGGAAAAACACACTTAATGCATGCAATAGGAAATAGGATATTAGAAAATAATTCATATTCAAACGTATTATATGTTACTTCAGAAAAATTTACAAACCAACTAATAAATGCAATAAAAGATAATAAAACAGAAATTTTTAGAAATAAATATAGAAATATAGATGTTTTATTAATCGACGATATTCAATTTATAGCTGGAAAAGATAGGGTACAAGAAGAATTTTTCCATACTTTCAATACATTAAGAGAAGATGGAAAACAAATTATAATATCTAGTGATAAACCACCTAGAGATATAGAATTCTTAGAAGATAGATTAAAATCTAGATTTGAATGGGGGCTATTAGCTGATATTTCATGTCCAGACTATGAAACAAGATTAGCTATATTAAGAAAAAAAGCTCAAGATGAAAATATAATAATTGATGATGCTATATTATCTGATATTGCAACAAAAATAGACTCAAACATAAGAGAATTAGAAGGAGTATTCAATAAAATAGTAGCTAGAGCTTCTTTAACTCATAGTCCAATAACAATAGAACTAGCAGAAAATATTATAAACGAATTTAAATATGAAAGTGAAAAAGTCATTTCATGTGACTTCATAAAAGAAACTGTTTCAAAATATTTTAGTATAAATAAAGAAGAACTATCAGGAAGTAAAAGATCAAACGACATTGCATTCCCTAGACAAATAGCAATGTATCTATGTAGGGAAGTAGCAGGAATGTCATTTCCACAAATAGGAATAGAATTTGGAAACAGAGATCATTCTACAGTAATGCATGGTTACAATAAAATATTAAAAGAAATAAAAGAAAAAAATAGTACAAAACTAATTGTGGAAAGTGTTAAAAACATAATTACGAGTGAAAAGAAATAATAAGTTTAGCTAAAAATTAAATATTTTTAAATTTATGTTTGCCAAAAATATTGTTTGGATATAAAAAATTAATTTGTTCTTACGGAAGCAACACATTGGATATCCACAATAAAATGTGAATAAGCTGTTAATAAACTGTGTAAAAGTCATTTATGAACAATTATTTAATTTAATTGTGGAAAAATTAACCTTTTATCCACCAAATTATTCACAATAAATTTATTAGGGAAGTCAACTTTCAACATAGTTTTCCACAGTTTCCACAAGACCTAATACTAATACTACTAAATATATTTATTATATATAAAATAAATAAGGGAGGAACAAAAATGAAAATAGTTTGTTATAAAGACAAAATTTTAAAAGCTATAAATTCCGTAGTAAAAGGAGTAGCTTCAAAAACAACTATGCCTATATTAGAAGGTATATTAATTCAAACAAATGATAATGAAATAAAACTAACTACATACGATTTAGAAATAGGAATAGAATACATAATGGAATGTGATGTAAAAGAACAGGGAAGTACAGTCGTAAATGCTATAATGTTTAGTGAAATAATAAGAAAATTACCAGATACAGAAATTTATATTACATTAAACGAAAAAAACTTATTAGAAATAGAATGTGAAGGTTCTTTATATAAATTGGCAACAATGAATCCAGAAGAATTTCCAGAACTACCAAAAATTGAAGTTGAAAATTCAATAGAAATAGAGCAAAATACATTAAAAAATATGATAAGAAAAACAATTTTTGCAGTAAGTACAGAAGAAAATAGACCAATATTTACCGGATGTTTATTTGAAATACAAAAAAATAAATTAAACATTGTTGCAGTAGACGGATTTAGACTAGCTTTAAGAAGTATATTTTTAAATAAACAAACAAATGACTTTAGTGCAGTAATACCAGGAAAAACTTTAAATGAAGTAAATAAGATTTTATCAGATTCATTTGATTTTGTAAAAATTGGAGTATCTAAAAATCAAGCTTTATTTGAAATGGATAATTGTAAAATAGTAACTAGAGTATTAGATGGAGATTTTTTAAATTATAAAAATGTTATTCCAGAAAATTGGGAAACTAGAATAAGAGTAAATAAAAATAATTTACAAAATAGTTTTGAAAGAATTAGCTTAATATCTTCATCTACTGTTGAAAAAGAAAAAAAATATCCTGTAAAAGTTAATGTTGATATAGGGAAGGTAGTAATATCTTGTACTAACCAAACAGGAGAAGCAAAAGAAGAACTTTATATTTCTACAGAAGGAAAAAATCTTGAAGCAGGATTTAATCCAAAATATTTTTTAGATTGCCTAAAATCAATAGAAGATGAAGAAGTATATATTGAATTTGGGACAAGTATATCACCATGTTTAATAAAATCTATAGAAAATAAAGACTATGTTTATATGATTTTGCCTATTAGACTAAAAGAAGATTAAAAATTAAAAATTTTATAAAAATTCCTTAAGTTTTAGTCAATTGTATTTAAAATGCAATTGACTAAAACTTAATTATGCTAAAATAAAATTTTAAATGTATTAATAAAAATTTTTATATAATTATTCACATTCTTTTAATAAATTGTGGATAAGTAAAAATAAAAAAGGTAAAAATAATAAATAGTAAAAAATAGAAAAAATTAGAAAAAAAAAGAATAAAATAGAAATAACAAAGAAAATAAAGTTACAAAATTTAATAAAAGATTTTATAAAAAAATTAAAATAAAAAAAATAGTAAAAAATAGAAAAAAATAAAAAATAAAAGAAAAAATTAGCAAAAAATATAAAAATAAAATATAAAAGTTAGAATTTAATAAAAAAATAAAAATAAATAATAAAAAAAATTTTTATTAAAATCAAAAATAAGACAATAAAAAAAATAATTAATATAATTTGTTATTAAAAATAAAAAACGGTAAAAAAGGAAAATAACAAAAAATAGAAAAAAATAGAAAAAATTAGAAAAAAAAAGAATAAAATAGAATAAAAAAGTTTATAAATTGTGGAAAAAACATATAAAAAATTAAAAAAATAATAATTTAAAATTAAAAAATAAAAAATTGGAGAAAAAAATGTGGATAAAAAAAATAAAAATAAAAAATTTTAGAAATTATAAAGAAGAAAATATTAATTTAGAAAAAAATATAAATATTTTTTATGGGGAAAATGCACAAGGAAAAACAAATATAATTGAATCTATTTTTTTATGTAGTTTAGGAAAATCTTTTAGAGCAAAAAAAGATATAGAGATGATAAAATTAAATGAAAAAAATTCAATTGTAGAAATAGAATATCAAAAGAAAGATAGAGATGGAAAAATAAAAATAGAATTAGGTAACAAAAAAAATATTTATATAAATGAAATAAAAATAAATAAACTAAGCGAGTTATTAGGAAAAATAAATATTGTTATTTTTACACCAGATGATATAAATATTTTAAAAGGTGGTCCACAAAATAGAAGAAGATTTTTAGATATAATGATTAGTCAATTAAGGCCCAATTATATGCATACTTTAAGTTTATATTTAAAAACCATAGAACAAAGAAATAAATATTTAAGACAAATAAAAGAAGAAAATAAAGATGAAAATTTATTAGATATATGGGATGAAAAATTATGTGATTATGCAATAAAAATATATGAATATAGAAATGAATTTATAAATAAAATAATTGATAAAATAAAAAATATTCATTATAATATAACAAATAAAAAAGAAGACATAAATTTAGAATATATAACAGAATGTAAAAATAAAAATGAATTTTTAAATTTATTAAAACAAAGAAGAAAATTAGATATTATAAAAGGTTTTACAACAAAAGGTATACATAGAGATGATTTTGTGATATATATAAATAATAAAGAAATAAATATATATGGATCTCAAGGACAAAATAGAACAGCAATGCTTTCATTAAAATTAGCAGAACTTGAAGTAATTAATGATGAAATAGGGGAATATCCAATTTTATTATTAGATGATTTTATGTCAGAATTAGATAAAACTAGAAGAAAAAATTTTTTAAAAAATATTAAAGATACACAAGTAATAATTACAGGAACTGAAAAATTAGATATTGAAAATTTAAATTATTTGGAATATAATGTGTCTAACGGAAAAGTTTTAAAATAAAAATTAGGAGGATTACAATGGAAAAATTTGATCATAAATATGGGGCTGAACAAATACAAGTATTAGAAGGTCTAGAAGCCGTAAGAAAAAGACCAGGAATGTATATAGGTAGTACTTCCGTAAGAGGACTTCATCACATGGTATATGAAATAGTTGATAATGGAGTAGATGAAGCTTTAGCGGGTTACTGTACAGAAATAAATGTTGTTATAGAACCAGGAAATATAATATCTGTTCAAGATAATGGTAGAGGAATACCTGTAGAAATACATCCTAAAACAAAAATATCTACAGCAGAAACTGTATACACAGTTTTACATGCAGGAGGAAAATTTGGAGGAGATAGTGGATATAAAGTTTCTGGAGGTCTTCATGGAGTAGGTGCATCTGTTGTAAATGCTCTATCTGATTGGACTGAAGTTACAATTGAAAGAGATGGCGGATTATATCAAATGAGCTTTGAAAAAGGAAAGACAGTAAAAAAATTAGAAAAAATAGGAAATTCTAACAAAACAGGAACTTTAGTAAGATTTTTAGCAGATAATACAATATTTGAAAGTTTAGATTATGAATATGAAGTTTTAGAAAAAAGACTTAGGGAAATTGCTTTCTTAACAAAAGGATTAAAAATAACTATAGAAGATAAAAGAGATGAAGATAATATAAAAAAATCAGAATTTTGTTATGAAGGTGGATTAATATCATTTGTCGAATTTTTAAATAAAAACAAAGAAAAAATACACCCAAATCCTATATATATAGAAAAAACGGGAGAAGTACCAGTTGAAATTGCAATACAATATACAACAACATATAATGAAAATATATATACATTTGTAAATAATATAAATACAGTAGAAGGCGGAACTCATTTAGAAGGATTAAAAAG
>CANQTJ010000023.1 GCA_947626705.1 uncultured Clostridia bacterium
AGTAAAGCAAAACAAGTAATAATGATAAATATACTAGACTATGAATTATTTGGATTTGATGAATATATATCAGAAACCGTAACAGTACTAGAAAAACACAGAGATTATAAAGTTAATAACATATTAAAAACATACTTTATTGAATTACCAAAATTCAGAAAATCAAAAACAAATATGGAAGAAAAAATAAATCAATGGTTAGCATTTATAGATGATAGAGATAGGGGGAAGATAGAAATGGCAGAGGAAAATAATGAAGTTATAAAACAAGCACGAATAGAAATGAATTATTTAACAGGAGATGCAGAAGTAAGACGCCTTGCAGAATTAAGAGAAAAGTGGGAGTCAGATTGGAATAGTTCTATAAGTTATGCAACTAATGAAGGAATAAAACAAAATAAAATTGAAATTGCGAAAAAAATGCTAAAGATGGGAAAAAGTATAGAAGAAATAATTGAAATAACTGAATTAACAAAAGAAGAAATCGAGAAAATTAATATAAAATAAATTTTAAATAAACAATAATATTACTATTATACTACTACAAAAAATTAAGTAATTATAAAAAGCAAGAAAATTCTTGCTTTTTTAAAATTCATATAGTAGAATGTAATCAAATAACAAGTAAATAAATTTTATTAATTGAAAAAACTACATAAGAAGAAATAATATGAAAGGAGAAAATATTAGTAAAACTAATAAAAATAGTAATATGAAAGATTTTTGGACAGAAAAAGAAAGTAAAAAAATAAATAAAAAAAGAATAATAATATTAACAATAATAATATTAATTATAATTGCATTTTCTATAATATCAATAATTTATATAAAAAATAAAAATGCAAGAGATTGGATAGATAAAAATTTATTACAAAAAGAAAAAACACAAAATAATTTGCCAAGTATTGAAATAGAAGATAGTGAAAATTCAAACATATTTGCATTTAATAAGTATATAGGAATTTTAAATAAAAATGAATTTAAGATATATGAAAATACAGGTAGAGAAGAAAAAAATTTAACAATAGAAATAACAAAGCCTCTATTTGCATCAAATAATAAATATTTAGCAATAGCAGAGGAAAAAGGACAAAAGGTATATCTAATATCAGATAAAGACATAGTGTGGGAAACAGAAATAGAAGGAAATATATCTCAAATAACCGTAAACAAAAATGGATATGTTGCTATAACAATAGTAGACACAATTCATAAAACAGTAATATCAATGTATGATAACAAGGGAAATCCGATGTTTGATACATATCTTTCATCAACAAGAGTTGTAGCAACATCTATTTCAGATAATAATAAATATTTAGCACTAGCGGAAATAGATACTTCAGGAACTATAATACAATCAAATGTAAAAATAATATCAATAGATGCAGGAAAGGAAGACCCAGAAAATTCAATAAAAAAGATATATACTGGAGAAAATAATGACTTAATAACAAATATAAAATATCAAGATAAAAATATATTAGTATGTATGTATACAGATAAAATAACCACTATAAAAGAAGATGAAACAATAGAAACAGTACAAGATTATAAGAATAAAAAAGTATCATTTTCTGCAATAGAATTGCAAAATACTTCAATAACAGTTGAGGAGCAATCGTCTGGATTATTTACAGCAGACTCAGTAGTAAATATAATAAATTCAAACGATAAAAGTAAAGCGTTTTATACAGCTGGATCTGTAACTAAAGAAATATATACAAGTAATAATATAATTGCACTAAATTTAGGTTCAGAAGTTGAATTTATTAATACCAACGGGTGGCTAGTAAAAAGATACACAGCAGAACAAGAAATAACAAGTATAGTTTTATCAGATTCAATTGCAGGTATTGTATATAGAGATAAAATAGAAATTATTAATGTGTAAATAAAAATAATTATAAAGAGGTAAATGAGTATGGGAATTATAATAGATTTAATAATAATTGGTATAATAGCACTATCAGCTTTTTTGGGATATAAAAAAGGTTTAGTAAAATTAGGAGCAAGACTATTTGCAGGAATAATAGCTATAATTTTAACTTTAATAGTATATAAACCAACAGCAGAAATGATTATAGAGCATACTACTTTAGATGAAAAGATAGAAAATATAATATTAGAAAATACACCAAATTTTAGTGGCGAAAATACACAATTATCAAATATGATGTTAGATTCATTAGAAAATGAAATAATACCAAAAGAAACAAAAAATATATCAAAAAATATAGTATATGCTATAACTGGAATAGTATTATTTATAGTAGTAAAGTTAGTATTAAGTATTGTTATATCTTTGATGGATTTTGTAGCAAATTTACCAATATTAAAGCAATTTAATGAGGTAGGAGGTATTATATATGGATTAATTAGAGGCGTTTTAATAGTTGGGATATGTGTTTTATTAATGGGAGTAATTACAAAGCTAAATCCAGAAAGCTCATTAAATGAAAAGATTGATAATTCCTATATAACTAAAATTATATATAACAATATTATAAAGTTTTAAATTTTTATATATTTGACTAAAAATATTAATAAAAAATAAAAAAATCTAAGATGAATTATTGTATTCAAACTAATAGTTCATTTTAGATTTTTTTTGCTGTTTTTGAAACAAATAAAAAGTAGATCTCCGTAAGAAAACACACAAAAAAAAGAGAAATGTTACAAAAATTTAATATAAATGTTTCTAATAAGAAATAAACATAATTAGCTCGTATCCGTAGATGTAAAGACTGTAAAAAAAATATATCCAAAATATGTGTATTGAAAATGAAAAAATTTTTCAATACAATAAAAATGTAAAAAAATAAATCTGTAAGGAGTAATGTATTATGTTTAAGAAAATGAAAGATGTAAAAAAAGTAGGTATTATTTTAGCAATAATTACTGTGATTGTTGGAACAATAGTATTTAAAGTAAGTGCAGATAATTCTAAATCATACGTAATAGATGTTATAAATGCTAAAGATAGTACAGCACAAAATTTAGATGAAGATGATGTATTAGAAACATCAAATGATGATGTAAAGATACATAAACAAATAGAAAAGGATAATGCTAAAGCACCATTCTATGATGACAAAAATCTAACATATAAGGTAAAAGTGGATAATATTATTCAAAGGACAAATCCAGAAGTAGCATTACTTGTAGATACATCATATAGTGTGTCTATTAATGATGCTGAAACTAAATTAAAAAATGCCGCAAAAACGTTAGTTGAGCAGGTTTATTCATCATGTATAGGAGCAAAAATGCAATTATTTAATGCCTCAGCTTCAAAAACGCAAAAAGTAGTACTATATAATAATGCAACAAATAAAAATAATATTACAAATACAATAAATAATCTTATAGTAGGTGATGGAAGTGACATTAGAAATGGTTTAGAAGCAGTAAGGACATCTTTCACACAAGGAGATAATATTGCAAAATATTTAATAGTATTTACAGATTCCACAGATTATGTAAAAGAAGCGCTAAAAGGAGTAAATAGCAATGATATTAATGTAATTGCTATATCAATAGATAATATAATAAATGATGGCTATGAAAATGCAATAATAAAAATGGTTTATAGTAATGCTTATATAGAAGAACACAAAAAAGCAGATACAGAAGAAACAGATGGAAATTCTGAAGAAGAAAGCTTACTTACAGAAGAAACCAAAGACGAAGAAGAGTGGAAACTATATAAAGAATTCGATGCAACTAATATAGCAAATATTATAAATAACAGCTTATTAAATGTAAAAGTTACAGATATATTTAATAAAGCATTAAAAGACTATTTTGATATAGAAGTAATTACAACTTCAGAAAAAGATAAAGTAGAAACAACAGACGAAGGTTATGTTTGGACAATTGATAATTTAAAATATGGAGAATCAAAAGAATTAAAATATAAACTAAAAATGAAAGAAAACATAAACATAACAGATACACAATATAAATATCATGACTTAAAAGTAAGCGATAATATGACTATAGATTATGAAAAACAAGTTTATGATAAAGATGAAGAAGATGTTAAAGAACAATTAACAGTAAAAAATGATATTATGCCAATAATACAAATATGTGAAAAATATAGCGTAACATTTAAGGCAGTAAGTGAGGAGAATACTTCTTTACCGATTGAAGGCATAAAATTTAAAGTTGTAGCAACAGATAGTAATAATAATATAGTTTATGATAGTGAATTAACAACAAATGAACAAGGTGAAGTAGTAGTAGATAACTTAAAAACTTCTGGAGTAGTTCATTTCGTTGTAACACCAGTTATAGATGTAAATGGATATGATAAAACAGATACTGTAGAAATGGATATTAGTAATCAACAAGGTGTAGGATTTGCAATGGAAACACCAGAATTCCAAGATAAATTCATATCTGAAGAAAATAAAAGAAATTGTACTGTAAGCATACCAATAAAAACAAAGAAATTTACATTAGAAGTAGACTTAACAGAACTAAATAATGCTAATGCAGTAATAGGAGATACAGAATTTAAATTAATACAACCAAAATTAAATAATAAATATGATTTACAAGCAAGATACGCTGAAACAAATTCAGAAGGAAAAGCAGTATTTTATCCAACAGTAATGACAAATGGAGGAACTTATACATATATTTTATCTCAAGAAACAGTACAAGATGGATATATTTCTATGGGACTTGCATCTATCAAAATAACATTTGATAAAAATGGAAATATAACTGATCAAAAAATCGTATACGGACAAAACATAACGGCAGAAAAGAAAGGGGAAAATTATGTATTAGTACATGCACAAAATGCTTCAGAAATGGAAGACACATTTAATTTAGAATTAAATTTAGTTGATGAAGATGACAGTACTAAAAAGATACAAGGAGCAGAATATAATATAGAAGTAACAAGACAAAGTGCAGGAAAAAATGTTACAACAACATACTATAATAATATAACTAATGAAAAAGGAAAAATTAATATAAGTCTACCAGGAAGTGGAAAAATACAATTAAAAATCACTCAAGTAAAAGCACCAACTGAATATAACTTAGACTCAGATCCAAAAATAATAGTTATAGACAGAGTAGATGGAACTGTAACTAGTGTATTACAAGCATATAATGATAAAACAAAAGCATCTATATCAGATAAAGCAAAAGCATACAGTAGTGAAAATAAATTATTGGTTAATTTAACAAATAAAATAAAAAATGAAAGAAATATAGTTGAAGTTCATTTATATGATATAGAAGAAACAGATGTAATGATACCACTTGTAGAACTACAATTAGTTAATACAAAGACAAATCAAACATATACAGCAATGACAGATTATGATGGAATTGCAAGATTCCAAATAGATGACCAAGAACAAGGAATGTATCCATATACATTAAAAGTAACTGGAAAGATGCCAACTATTTATGATGAAATACCAGAAATAAATATAAATATAAGATTTGACCAAAATAAACATATAAATGAAATAAACGATTTATGGAATGATGAAGATCCAAGAGAAAATCCATTAGATGAAATAGGAGCATTAGATGTAATTGATAATCAAGGATTTGCAGATTATACCATAACTTTAGGAGTAGGAGCAACAGTAAGTGCAGAAAATACATACTATTTCCAACTAAATTTAAAAGATGCAACAGATAAGAAAACACCATTAGTTGGAGCAAGTTATGATATAACAATAACATCAGGAGATATAGTGCGTACAATAAAAGGAAGAAAAACAGATGCTCAAGGAATAATAAGCACAAGATTAATATTAAATGAAGATATTTCTATAGAAGTAACAGAAACAGAAACAATAGCACAATATAAATTAGATAATGCTACAAAAGAAATAAACTTAAAATATAATTCAATTACAAATGCATTAACAATAGATGGAGATTCAACAAATGTAATGGTAAATGGTAACTTTGTTATATACAACCATACAAATATGAAGAAAACAACAGATGACGTATTATTAGATTTAACAATAAATAAAGAAGATATGAATGGTTTTGCAGTAGGAAATTTACCTATAAGAATATATCAAGAAACACAAGGAACAGAAGAAAACAAAAAACAAGGTAAAGGAAATAGCATAACTACAACAAAAGGTGAGCTAATAAATGGTGTTGAATATGGAACATGGATAGAAACTTCTGGAAATTCATTTACACCGGTACCTTTTAAAGAAGAAGAAACTGGAGAATTAAATTTAAAAACAAAAACTGATAATTTAGGTACAGTAGTATTAAAAGGATTAAAAATAAATAATGTACCAATAAATGGAGATGCAGAATTTATACTATATGTTGCAGAAGTTGACGAAAAAACAGGACAAGATATACAAGGAACAATAGTAAAATATAAAATAACTTACAGATATAATGAAAATAAACACGTTGTAGAAATAACAAATGTTGAAACAACATTAGGAAATAGACTAATTAAAGAAAAAACATTTAATGGATATGAAGCTTCAATTGGATATCAATCAAATATATTTACAACAATTTATACAAACTTTGATGATGTAGGAAATTTAGCATTAGACTTAAAGAAAGTAGATAAAGAAGGAAATCCATTAATTGGTGCAGAATATACAATAAATGTAGTAAGACCAGAAGGTTCTAGATTATCTAGAAATGTGCAAGTTAAAGAAGATTCAACAGAAATTTTAGGACTTATGGCAACAGTAGATACACAAATAGAAATTACAGAAACAAAAGCTCCAATAGGTTATGCATTAAATGAAGCAACAGAAACAATATTAGTTAAAGAAATAGACGCATCAGGAGAAATAACATTAGAAGTAAGTTCTAAGAATTACACACCAGAAAGAATAAAAATAACAAAAGGAGAAGTTTCTAAAACAACATCAGGACTTCTAAAAACACAATATGAAGTAACTTTAACTGATTACGAACTAGATATATTTAAAATAGGTATAAAAGCTCTAGATTCAAAAACAGAACAACCTGTTGCAGGATATAGTTTTGAAATTAATACAAGTAAAGGCGCTAAAAAGATAACAGGTGCAACAAATGCAAATGGTATAGTAAATACATTAGTTGGAGGAAAATACGAAAATGAACAAGTAACATATAAGTTTACTAAAGCACAAAATGCAAGATATTATAAAGATATTACACCATTTGAATTATTAGTAAAATTTGACAATGACCAAAAAGTTGATTTGAGTACACTTCAAATACAAACTGACAAAGGTTATGGAGACTTAGCAGAAGTCAAAAAATGGAAAATTGCAAATATAAATGTAACAGAAGGAAATGATATAGAGATAGAAGTATATATAGATACAGAAGATCCATTAGAAGTAGAAATACAAACAATAGATGCAGTATCTCAAAAAACTTTAGCATTAGAAGACATTAAATATGCAATTACACCATCATTTAATATACCTGGAACAGGTGTATTAGATGAAAAAACACAAAAAACTAATATACAAGTTGGTTATGTAGAAAAAGGAGAAAGCAGAGATTATGTATTAAAAACAGAAGTACCTGATAACTACGAAATTATGCCAGATCAAACATTTAATGTAGTATATGATAATAATGGAAATATTTTTGGAAGTGTAACGGAAAATTCAGACTCAATGGAAATAGTATCAGCTACTAATAAAAAAATAGTTATGAAGGTTTATGTAGAACCAAAACAAGGTATACAGATAGAAAATAAAGACTATTTTACAAAACAACAAATTATAGGAGCACAATTTGAAATAACAACAGAAGATGAAGAAAAAACAACTTTAACTTTAGATACAGGAATATCATCTATGTTAGGAGAAAAACATGGAGATGATACAAAAACATACAAATATAAAGTACATCAAATAACTCCTTCAACTGGATATGCAAAAGTACCAGATTTTGAAATAGAAGTAACGTATGATGCAAACAGAGCAATAACAGCTGTAAGTTTAGTTCAAAATAATGGTTACACAGATGTAAGTAAATGGGTTAATCCGACATTTATTAAACCAGGACAAGAAACAGATCCAGGATACAATGGAAATGAAAAAGGTATTGTAAAAATAGAAGTTAATAGTTACTATGATTTCAGAGTTGAGCTTGAAAATGTAGATAGACAAGATAATCAAATAAAAATAGTTGGAACTAAATATGAAGTAAGTTCAACAGAAAAAGCAACAGGTTCTGCTGAGACAAACTCAGATGGAATAGGAACAGCACATTTAGATGAATTAAAAGTAAGTACAACAGTTACTTATACAATTAAAGAAATAGAACCAGCTATTGATTATCAACCATTAGAAAGTAGTCCAATAACTGTAACAGTAGAATTCGACCAAGATGGATATGTAAAATCAGGAACAGTAAATGTACAAAATGGAACAGGAAAAGTATATGCAACTGCAAAAGATACATATACAAATGGAATACCTACTGACGACTTAGAAAAATTTACAATACATGTACAAATAACAAATAATCCAAAATTTAGAGTAGCTATTAAAAATATAGATTACTTTACTAATACAAAATTACTATCTGGAACAAAATATAATATAACATCAGATGTTGGAAATAGCATAGACAATGATGTAACAAACCAACAAGGAGAAGTTACATTAAGAGTAGCAGGAAATCCAAAAAATGAAGTAACTTATACTATTCATGAAGAAACACCTTCAGTAGGATATCAATCAATTGAAGAAGATATACAAATAAAAGTAGTATTTGATGAAAATCAAGACCGGAATTGTAAAAAGTTGCGAAGTATCACAAGGAAATAGATTTACTACAGCAAAGGTAAAACAAAACCAAGTTACATCATTTGATAAACTAACAATAGAAGTAGAAATTAAGAGTGTTGAATTATTGAAATTCAAATTAAAAAATGTATATGAAAAAACAGATTCTGGTGTAACAACTGAAGTTCCACTTAGCCAAGCTGGTTATAAAATTTCTGCAATAAAAGTAGAAAATGATGAAACAGAAAATCTAAATGTAGATACCACAGGAGTAACAGATAATAACGGAGAAACAACTATAGGAATGAATAGAGCACTATCTAATAAAACAATAAAATATATAATTACACAAGAAAAAAGTACAATTGGATATAAAAGGTTAGATTACGAAATTGTAATACAAGTATCATTTAACAGTGATGGTAAAATGATAGATAAAACATGGAGAATAATAACAAATGATAATGGAGAAAGTGCAAGTAATTTTGCGAACATTGAAAAGGTAGATATAGATAACTTTACAATAGAAGTAAAAATAAAAAGCAATAAATTAGTAGATTTTGTAATTAATAATGTTGAAAGAATTAGAGATGAATTTAATAAAGTTACAAGTGAATATCCAGTTAAAAATACAACTTATGTAATATCAGCAGTAGAAAAAGAACAAAGTAAAAATCTAGATGTTGATAATAGAGGAACAACAGATACTAAAGGTAATACAATAATTAGTATGGATAGAGCATTAGCAAATAAAACAATAGTATACACAATAAAAGAAGAGAAAAAAACTGTAGGATATAAATGGTTAGAATGTGAAATTGTAATAGAAGTACAATATAATCCGGATGGAAAAATAATTGAAAATACTGTTCAAATAGTACAAAATGCTAAAGACCAAAGTGCAAATAGTTTTACAACAATTACAAAGGTAGATGTTGATAACTATGAAATATATTTAGATATAGAAAATAATCCAATAGAAGAATTTGGAATACACTTAGTCGCAAAAGATATGTATACAGAGGCACCAATAGATGGAGTAAAAGCAAATGCCTTCTTAACTGCCAATAATATAGTAAACTATACATTACAATCAGACAATCAATATGATTTTGCTGTAGTAAATAAATATAAAGAGGTAACAGAAGAAAGTCATAAATATTTATATACTGGTGTAGATAGAGATGGAGACGGAAACGCAGATGTAGCACAAGGAGAAGACTATCTATCAATGGGAGAATATTTAGGAGGAGATAATAGAAAAAGAACCTTAAGACTTACATTAAGAGATGTACCAGAACCATATCAATGGTATGCAAATAATGCAGGAACAAATCAAGAATATGCAATTGAAATTGATATTGAATTTGACGATGAAGGAAGAGTTATAAATCATAGTGTAAGAACAGGAAAAAATTCTTATATTGGATGGCAAGCAGATAATCGTTATATTAAAGTAGAATCAACAGGATATGGTTTAACAATAAGACTTAACTTCTACCCAATGCTTTATGTAAAAATGGAATCACAAGATATGTATACAAAAGGTGTTCTAGAATCAAGAATAAATTTAAGTACATCACAACATAGTCCATTTCATACTTATAATGAAGACTACATAACAGAAGGATATGTAGGAAATAGTACTATAGGAGGTTCAATATATGAAGTAAAGAGTAACCATAATTTTGTAAGAGCAGCAAGGTCAGAAGCTAAGAGAACAAGAATATTCTATATGTTTGAAGAAACAGAACCAAGACAATCAGAAGCATATTATCAAAGATATAGACCTAAAGATTATGATTATTATTCATCAACTATGATAGGAAAAATACAAGTTACTTATAATGAAGATGGAACAATAAAAGAAGCCAAAGTATTGGAATATATATCTAACAACAATATTAAAAAAGATTATATTGAATTAACATGGGAAAAATACTATTTAACAGTAGAAGTTAAATATGCTCCAACAACTAAGATTGTTGCACAAGTAGTAGACAGAGTAACAGGAGCACCATTAAATAATATTAAAGAGTATCCATTTAAAAATGGAAAACAAAGATATCAATATTATTACTCAGATAGCGGATATGAAACTACATCATCTACAGGATACGCAAGTTGGACATATTGGGGAGCTAACGAAAAAGGAGAAAATAATAATTATACTATTGGTACGGAATTTGTAGGAATTGCATACAATGGATATAATTTACCAGGAGATGTAATATTAGATGTAGGATATAATGAATTTGGACGAATTGTTACAGCACAGGTAACAAGTAAAAATATATTCCAAGATGCACCTAATGCAGAAGTATCAGAAGTTAAAGATACAACAGTATATTTAACAATTAAATTAGATAGAAAATTTAATGTAAAAATAAATAAAAAAGATTTATATAATACAAATATAAATTTAAATGCAAAATTTAATATACAATCAAATCAACATGAAGAGGCTATATTAAGCGCATGGGGTACATATACAATAGGAAGAATACATCCAGGTAAAACAGTAGAATATGTATTATCAGAAATTGCAACACCAGATGGATATTTACCATTTACTAACTTAAAAATATATGTAGAATTTAATGATGATGGTACAGTAGAAAGAGCTTATGTAGATAGAAATTATGAAAAATATTTTGAAGTGCAAGCAAAAGCACAAGCAGAAACAGGCAAAAAAGGTATTAATACCACAGACTTAGAAATAATAGTTAAAAATACGCCAACTCTAAAAGTAGATACTGTATTAACAGATGCATTTTATAGTAATTTAAAATTACAAGGAGCAATATTTACATTAGAAAATAGCAAAGGAGATACGGCTTCTGGAAGTTTAGTTACAAATGAAGCAGGAATAGTTTCTACAATTATAGGACAAATATATTCAAATGAAACTATAACATATACTTTAAAACAAACTAATACTGTAACAGGATATCAAGCTAATAGTGCAGACATGGTATTTACAGTAACATATAATGAAAATGGATATATTACAGACTATACAGTAACACAACAAAATGGTGTATTAACAATAAAACCAAAAGTTTATAATAACGGAAGATACCTAAAATTAGAAGTGACAAATATTCCAACAGATGTAAATATAGGAATCATAAAGACAGATGAAACAACAGGGGAAAGAATGGATAATGTTAAATTTAAAGTCGAAATAACAGAAGACAAGAATGTAGAAACTAAAGAATTTAAAACAGAAAATAATGCAAGTGGAGCTGGAACAGCAGCTGGAAAAATTGATGATGTAAATACTAATTCAGGAAAAAGAAGAACAGTAAAATATAAAATATCTGAAATAGAAGTTCCAAATACTTATAGAAAAATACAAGATGTTGAATTGGAAGTAACATTTGCAGAAGATGGAAGTATATCAAATTATGAAGTAACTTCAAATGACAGTGATGTAGATGTAATGGTATATCCAAAAGGAACAAGCATAACAAAATTAAATGGAATACCAACACATATTAAATTAAATATAAAAAATGACAATAGATATGACTTAATAATAAAAAATGAAGATACTAATTATGCAGGACTTGGAGTACAAGGAACAACATATGATGTATCAATAAATGGTGATAAAAAGAATCCACCAGCAACAAATGAAGATGGAATAACTGGATGTTATAAATTAGATGGTTCAGGAGAAATAACAATAGAAGTTACTGAAGTTAAAGTTGGAACAGGTTACAGAAGTGATGAAACTAACACAGCAAGAATTACATTAGAAAAAGGAGAACAAGAATATAGCCTAAAACTAAAAAATACAACAACAGGATTTATAGATGAAAAAAATGCAAAGCAACCAGATAGTACGCAAACTAAAGCTACAATTGTTGTAGATGAAGACAAAGGAACTGTTACAATAACATTCAAAAATGAAACTAAATTTGAATTAGATATGCTTAAAGTAGATTATTCAACAAATAAGGCAATAGAAAATGTTCAATTTGAGATAACAGAACAAGAAATGGTAAATGGAAAACCACAAGGAGAGGCAAAAACAATAACAAGCACAGGAGAAGATGAAGATACAACAGATGGAAGTGATAGTTCGCAAGATGCACCAAATGATAATCCAACAAATGGAGATAATGATTCACCAGTTCCAGAAAAAAATGATACTACAAATGAAGCAGGAAAATTACATTTTGACTTTGGAGTAACACCAAAAAATAAAACAATAGAATATACATTTAAAGAGAAAACACAACTAGCAGGATATGATGCACTAAAAGACGTAAAAGTAACAGCTAAATTTGACCAATATGGACAATTACAAGAATTAACAGATGATTCATATTTAGCAAATGTTGCAGTAAATAGTAGTAATTCAAATGGTATAGTTGTTGTAATTAAAAACAAAAAGACACCACCTCCTCCAGCAGAGGGTGAAGATCCTATAAATCCAGAATATACAATAAAAGTAGCAACGGAAGATAGTGTAACTAATAAGAGAATAAATGGCTCAAAATTAAATATAACTGTATCAAAAGATGATGGAACAGAAATTACAAAACGTGAAGGAATAGTTACAGCAGATGTTACAGTAGAAGATCTATTAATTGAAAAAGGTGTTGTTTCAATATCAGGATTAACAGCAGAAGGAAAAATACTTATAGATGTTGATCAAATTGAAGCTATAGCAGGATATGAATTTAGTGATAAGACTTCAGGAACTGTAGAGGTAGATGTTAGTTATCAAACAGACCCAACTAATCCTAGGGAAAATATATTAAAATTTGATTTAAAAGAGAAAGACGGATTTGATGTTATAGTTGATGAAAACAATAGGGAAATAATAATAGAAATAAAAAATGATCCAGCAGTAACTTTAAATATTGAAAAATACTTTGAAACTTATGAATTAAATGAACAAAATGAAACAGTAAAAGTACAAAAACCGGTAGAAGGAGCTAAATTTACAATTACATCAGAAATACAAACATCAGATGAGATTATAACTACTCAACTAAATAAAGATACAAAATCAACTAATGAACAAGGAAAAACAACAACTTCAGTTGGAAAGCCTTATGCAGGAAAGACAATTGTATATACACTTAAAGAAACACCAGCAGAAGGATATGATTCAATAGATGATGTTATTGTATTAGTAAAATATGATTCAAGTGGAAATATTAAATATACTGAAGTTCTAAGTGATGAAGATGTAACACAAGTTACAAATAACGGAAAAGGAACAAAAGAATTTAGCATTAAAGTTAAAAATGTACAATCAGCAAATGAAGGAACTTATAAAGTTATATTAAGGAAACATAGCATAAATGATGGCGAATATGATTATTTAATACCAAATACTGAATATGAAATAAAACTAAAAGAAGAATATGGAACAGAAAAAACATGGACTGATTTTACAAATGAAAATGGAGAAATAATAAGTCAATCATTTAATGGATATGGAAGAATAAAAATAACTTACAAAGAATTAACACCAGCAGAAGGATATCAAAAAGATGACAAAACACATGAAATTGAATTCACTAGAAACAAGATTACAGGAGTGTTTACTCCTATAACATCAGATGAAAACTATGAATTTAGTGAAAAAAATGACATTGTATATATAGACCCTCAAGATGATTTACAATATGGAAAATATGACTTTATGCTAAATAAAATAGACTCAATAACTAATAAGAGAATAACAGAAAGTTCAGCTACATTTGATGTAAGCTTGATTGAAACACAACAAATAGTAAATCAAGAAATAGATGACGAAGGAAATATTGTAGAAACAACAGAAGAAAAGGAAATAGAATTACCTTTAGGAACAATAACAACAAACAATGAAGGAAAAGCAAAATTAACAGCAGTTCAAATGCCAGAAGATGAAGGTACTTATAAAATAAAAATATATGAACAAAAAGCACCAGATGGATATGAAAAACACGAAAAAGGATATTTCTTAAGTGTAACATTCAAGAAAAATGAAAATGACGAAATGGAAATTACACAAATAGAAAACTTATCTACAAATGAAATGGATATACTAAAAAATAATAAACAATTAATAGCAATTGATTTGAAAAATGAAAGGAAATCAATAGACTTAAAAGATAATGAATTTGCATTAAAAGTTACAAAAGTTGATAGCAAAACACAAGAAGTAATAACAGACAACCCAGCAATATTCAGATTAACAGATGAAAAGGGCAATAAACAATATATAGAAACAGATAAAACTTACGGAGAATTACAAATTCCATATATGTTAATGCCAAGTGTAGAAGATTTTTCAGATGATAATACAACTATAGAAAGAAATTATGAATTAGTAGAAATTATGGCACCAGAAGGTTATTTAGTAGATATGACGCCAATAAATGTAAAAATCATATTCGAAAAAGATGAAGATAACAATATAACAATACAAAGTGTGGAAGTTAAAAAAGATGAACAAGTTATAGATTCAACAGTAGAAGAAAGAATAATATCATTTAATGTAGAAAACACAGAAGGAAAATTAGTAAATGATGCAGAAAGAGGAAGATATACAATAAACATAGCTAAAATAGATGGTGAAACAGACAAACCTATAACAGGACACGCCACATTTGTAGTAACACTAGAAAATGGAGAAAAAGTAACAGCATCAACAGATGAAAATGGAAATATTCAAATTAAAGACATAAAAGTACCAGCTAATGTAGTAAATGATTTAGGACCATATTCATATGTAATAGAAGAAACAAAAGCAGCAGATGGATATGAATTGATAAGTGGATATACAATTATGGAATTAACATTTAAACAATTGCAAGATCCAACAACAGGAGAATTAACAGAAAACTACGGTATAGATACTGCAACACTAACACAAACACAACAAGCAGAAATAAAATCATATACAGAGCAAGAGGTAAATCTAGAAGTTATAAACAATAGAACAGATAATATAATAACTTATGATGCAAATTGTGATGATACAGAAGTAGAAGTGCCAGAACAACAAATAAAACATCCAAATGAAGATTTAACATTAG
>CANQTJ010000024.1 GCA_947626705.1 uncultured Clostridia bacterium
AAAAATTTAAAATAATAGAAATAAACGTATGGATAAAACTACAAAATTCAAATTTCTATAATTTAAAATCTAATTTATGTTTGAATATAAACTACCTCAAGTATTTCATTATTTATAAGAATACTTGAGGCTTTTTATTATAACTTAATTTATTTAATTTTTATAGTTGCAGATTTAGCTTTCATTACTACAATATAAAATTGGGCGGAAGCCTAACCTGTCACAACTGTTAGTGTACTTCATAGAACTTGAATAACTCCAGCCTTGATAGCTACGTTTGCTACTAATGTAACCGCTATCACCACTCCATGTTCCTCCTCTACTGGTAGCAGGAAAATAATGTGGCGTTATGGAATTTCCTCGATAATCCTTATCAATCACATAAGAAGATTTTTCTGTAGTATATTCCATTACATTACTTGCCATATCATATATATTACAGATTTTATCCTCCGTTTCAGTATTTTTTGTCCCTTTATCTTCAAATGTTGTATTTAAACTCTTTTGACGTGAATACGTATTGTTACTACCAAATTTTTGCAAGAATACAATAGCAGTGTCCCAAGCGTAACTATTTATTAAATCACTTGTAAACTTACTATTATTTTCTGCATACATTGCTTGACATTGTTGTGATGCCTGAAATTGAGTTACATAATTATATACAAAGTCTTTTTCTTTTTCTGTCACTGGTGTTAGTTCTGCATCACTTGTACTTCTTGATGTATCCGTTCTTGCCTCATATCTTCCTATATAATAGCCATTGTTTGCTGTTACACTTTTTTTAAATTCATCTACTGTTGTTGTACTTTCTGTAAAATATTTTTCTATTATAGCTTGTCCTTGTTGTATCGGAGTTCCACTTGTATTAAATGTATATCTATTTAATGTTATTGTTTCTGAATCTGTTTTTTCATTATTTTTATATATGGTACCTACTGGTATCCATACAAACTGATTACCTTCTTTATCTTCTATTACTATTCCCTCTGTAACATTATTTCCACTATCTTCTGCTATTTTAAATCCTGCTGGTACTACTAATGTATTTTCATGACTATCAGTAACTTTTGTATTTTCTGTTTGATCAAACATAGTTTCTTTTCTTGCATTTTGTATTTCTGGACTAACTTGAGTATTTGGATTTTGTGTATTAGGGTCATCTCCTTGCTCACTATCTCCACCACTTTGTTCTCCACTTACACCTGTTACATCTCCACTTCCTACAGTACTTTTTCCTAAATTGTTTAATTGACTTTCATAGTCTGCTAACATTTGCTTATTTAATCCTTTTTCAAATATTCCTGTTAACTCTACTATGGATATTCCTGCTAATATCAATAAAATCACTATTGTAATAATTAATATTATTACTTTATTTTCTCTTATGTTTTTTCTTAGTTTTTCCATTTGTTTCTCTCCTCTTCCTTTTTATTAAGGATTCAAATTCAATAAAATTTTGATATGTTAAAAGTATATCATTTAAAAGAATTTTTGACAATAAAAAATTTTTTAAAAGAAGTTGATTTTAAATATTTTTACAAATTTGTGCTAATCGAGGGTAGAACTTTCTGCCCTCAATTTTTATAAATTTAATTCAAAGTCTATATAATTTTTTTCTTTGTCAACTTGCTTCTCGGTATCAAACAAAATATTTAACTATAAAAAGAATATAATAGTAAAAACTAAGATTTTTGAAAAACTAGTAAAAATACTAGTAAAAATATTTAAATTAACCTACCTTTTTATTCCTCAATTCCATTGCATATTTTATAGTTGTTTCATTTATTTCTCCAGAAGAAATCCTTGCAATCTCCTCTAAAGTTTCCATTTCATTTAATAATTTTATATTAGTATTAGTCCTTTCATTCACTACATTTTTACTTATAAAATAATTATAATCTGCAATTGCAGCAATACTTGGTAAATGTGAAATACATAAAATTTGATGATTCTTAGATATTCCATTCAATTTTTCTGCAACAGTAGTAGCTGTTTTTCCACTTATTCCAGTATCTATTTCGTCAAATATTAAAACTGGCATCTTATCTGTATCAGCTAATACTTTTTTTATTGCTAACATTATTCTTGACATTTCCCCTCCTGAAGCAATTTTTGATAAAGCTTTTTCATCTTCTCCTAAATTTGTTCTTATAAAAAATTCAACCTCATCTTTTCCGTTTTCAAAAAACTGTTCTTCATTATAATTTATATGTATACTAATCTGAGCATTTTTCATTTCTAATTCTTTTAAAACTTCATTTATACCATTGCTTAATTGTCTTGAATATTTATTTCTTAACTTGTTCATTTTTAGTGCTAAATTTAACATTTCTTGTTTTATAGTTTTTAATTTTTCTTTCAACTTTTTGTTATATTCATCTAAATTTTCTATATGCTCTATTTCCTTTTGTATTTCATTTTTATATTTATTTATTTCATTTATATTATTTCCATATTTTCTTTTTAATGAATATATTAAATCAAGTCTTTCTTCAATATAATTTCTTTCTTCTTCATCAAAATATATATCTTCTTTTGAATTTGAAATATCTCTTGATATTTCTTGTAATTCATAATATATTCCTTTCAAATTTGTTGATAATTTTCCATATTTATCTTCTATATTTTCTATCTTTTCTAATGCTCTTATTGCAACATTTATACTATCTATACTTGTTTCTCCTATTGCAATATCTGCTTCATTTAGATTTTTAGATATTTTTTCTGAATTAATCATCATATTTCTTTTTGCTTGTAAATCTTCTTCTTCATCTTCTTTTAAATTTGCATCTTGTATTTCATTTACTTGGTATTTTAATAAATCTAACTTTCTTTCTCTTTCTTTTTCATCTCCATAGTTTTCTTTTAATTGGTTAGTGATATCAGTATATTCTTGATATTTAATTTTATATAAGTTTTGTATATCTGTTAGTTCAGAACCAATATATCCATCTAAATACTTTAAATGAAATTTATTATCTAATAAACTTTGATTATCATTTTGTCCATGAATTTCAATAAACTTTTTCATAAAACTTTTAAGCTCATTTACTGTAACCATTCTTCCATTTATTTTACACATATTTTTTCCATTTAAGTTTATTTCTCTTGATACTATTATGTTTCCGTCTATTGAATTTTCATCTTCCGGCTGATACATACAAATCTCTACAAAAGAATTTGTTTCCCCTTTCCTTATCATTTCTTTTGAAAATCTACCACCAGATATTATTTCTAAAGAATCTATTATTAATGTTTTTCCCGCTCCTGTTTCTCCTGTTAATACATTTAATCCTTCATTAAAATCTATATTTAAATCATCTATAATTCCTATGTTTTTTATATGTAATGTTGTTATCATAACAATCCCTCCCAGTTTCATCAAACAAATTATTGTCAATCTTTTGTTCGGTATAATTATACATTCTAAATTTTAGATTGTCAATAGTTTTTAATTTTAAATTTCATTTTTTGTTATAAAAATGTAAATTTTAGTGTTACACTTGATAAGATTAAGTAAAAACATCATTATCAATTATATATTTTGTATTGCTATTGCATAATAAAAACCTCTCATTTATTGAATTCACAATTTTATAAATTCAATAAACAAAAGGTTATTTTTATTACCCAATAAATCAAAAAGTTTGTTATTATAATGAAACAATTTTATTATTTTGTCTTTCTATTCACTATAAATCATTTAAAAATTTTCTATGCTGATTTTAGTTCTAATCTTAATTTATCTGCAATCATTGCTATAAATTCTGAATTTGTTGGTTTTCCTTTACTTGCTGAAATTGTATATCCAAATATATTTTCAACTGTTTTTTGATCTCCTCTACCCCATGCAACTTCTATTGCGTGACGGATAGCACGTTCTACTCTACTTGGTGTTGTACTAAATTTATATGCAATTTTAGGATATAAACTTTTTGTAATTTGATTTATTACATCTATATCATTTACAACCATTATAATTGCTTCTCTTAAATATTGATATCCTTTTATATGAGCTGGTACGCCAACTTCATGAATTATATTAGTTACTAAAGCTTCAAGATTTTCTTCACTTTTTTCTCCATTGTTTGGAATTTCTACATATTGTGGTTTTATTTCTCTTCCGATAAAACTATTAACATTTTGTTCTGGTTTAAAGTTTTTTAATTCTCTAATTCTTTTTATTAATAATTCGATGTCAAATGGCTTTACTACATAATATTCTGCTCCCATATTTATAGCTTTTTGTGTAATTTTATCTTGTCCAACTGCTGAAAGCATTATACACATAGGTTTTTTATTTGTTTTTATTAGATTCATTCTTTCTAATACCCCTATTCCGTCTAAATGTGGCATTATAACATCTAATAATGCTATATCTGGATTTATGTTTGCTATCATTTCTATGGCTTCCTCTCCATCTTTAGCAATACCTATCACTTCCATATCATCTTGCTCATGTATATAATTTGCAAGAGTTTGACTAAATTCTTGATTATCATCTGCTATTAAAACTGTAGTTTTTTCTTTCATTTTAAATTCCTCCTAAATAAAAATAATATCTTTATTTGTCTTTTCTTATGTTAATTATTTTTCAATCATTTGAATAACAACAAATTAAAGAACTGTAAAAAATTTACAGTTGTAATTATATTATTTCTATTTATAAATTTCAATTAAAAATTTCAAATATTTACAAAAATACTATTTTATTATACTTTTATCTATAATTTTTTTAGATAGAAACTTTAAATTTATCAAATTAATCTTTTTTGTTTCAAAATCATCTATTAGTCTTTGCTTTTTACCTTCTTCCAACTCTATTTTACAAATAATTTTTTCTTTATATATATAATTATTTATAAAAATATTATTTTTTTTACAGTAATGTTTAAAAGAATCCAAATTATTATAATCTACTTCTATTTCTGCTTCTTGTCCCATACATTTTTCTATTTTTTCTGAATTATTAATTGCTTCAATAGTTACATCTGAGTATGCTCTTACAAGCCCTCCTGTACCAAGTAGTATACCACCAAAATATCTTGTAACAATTGCTAGAATATTACATAAATCATTTTTTTGTAATATAGTTAACATCGGTGCTCCAGCTGTTCCAGAAGGTTCTCCATCATCACTCGCTTTTTCTATTATTTTTTCGTCTTGTATAACTCTATATGCAATGCAATTATGTCTTGCATCATAATATTTCTTTTTTATCTGTTTTATTATATTTTCAGCCTCTTGTTGAGATTCTATTTTAATTAAATTACATATAAATTTTGACTTTTTTACTACTATTTCAGTTTTTATATTTTCTTTTATTGTATTAAAGTTTTCCATTTTTCTCCTCTATTAAATTACAATTTTCTACTTATGCAATTTTTTTATAAATTTCGGTATATCAAGCGATTAATCTTTACCAGCAGTATATCCTGTTGAATATGCTATTTGTAAATTAAATCCTCCTGTATAACTATCTACATCAATTATCTCTCCTGCAAAATATAATCCTGATACTATTTTTGATTCCATTGTTTTAGGATTTATTTCTTTAATATTTATTCCACCACTTGTAATTATCGCTTCTTCTATTGGTCTAAATCCACTAATATATATTTCAAAATTTTTCAATATTTTTATAATATTCCTTCTCTCCTCTTTTGTAATCTCATTTACTTTTTTTTCTGGATTTATATTGCTTTTTTTAATTATTATAGGAATTAATTTTTGTGGTAAAAGCTTGTTTAAACTATTTTTAAATTGTTTATTTTTTAACTCACTATAATCTCTTAGTATTCTTTCATCTAATTTTTTTTCTGAAAGAGCTGGTTTAAAGTCTATTTTTAAAATTACTTTTCTATTTCTTAATAATTCTTGAATATTTTTATATCTTACTAAATGTGCCGAACTACTTAATATAATTGGTCCTGAAACACCAAAATGAGTAAATAACATCTCGCCAAAATCTTCATAAATAATTTTTTGATTTTCTAAGTTGACTATTTCTATCTTTACATTTTTTAATGATAATCCTTGCAATTCTTTACATATATTTTTTTCGTAACTTTCTAAAGGTACTAATGAAGGTTTTATTTGTGTTATTGTATGTCCTAATCTCTCAGCTATTTTGTACCCATCTCCTGTTGAGCCTGTTAATGGATAACTTTTTCCTCCTGTTGCTAAAATAACTTTTTCTGCCTCAAAAGTATTATTTTGTGTTTTCACTTGTAAAATATTTTCTTTTGCAAGTATTTCTATTACTTTAGTATTATATCTTATGTCTATATTTAATTGTTTTAGCCTTTTTTTAAAGCACTCTAGCACATCTAAAGATTTATCAGTTACAGGAAATATTCTGTTTCCTCTTTCTTCTTTTACTTTTAATCCTTGCTTTTTTAAAAATTCTATTATATCTAGATTAGTATAATTTTTATAGCAACTATATAAAAATTGTCCATTTCCTGGTGTATTTTGAATAAACTCATTAATTGGTAAAGAAGATGTTATATTACATCTTCCTTTACCTGTAATTAATAATTTTCTTCCTAAACTTTGCATTTTTTCTAATAAAATAACTTTATTGCCATTTTCTGCTGAGGTTATAGCTGACATCATTCCAGCTGGTCCTCCTCCGATAACAATTACTTTCATAAATTTCCTCTCTTATCCATCTTATTCCATTTCTTGTATTGCTTTTAATATACCAAATTTTCCATAATTATATGTAAGTCCTCCTTGCATATATGCAATAAATGGCTCTCTGATAGGTCCATCGCAACTTAACTCAATTGTTGAACCTTCTGTAAATGTTCCAGCTGCCATTATAACTTTGTCATCATATCCTCCCATTTCGCTTGGAAACGGAATCACATTAGAATCTATTGGTGAACCTTTTTGAATTCCTTGACAGAATTTTACTAAATTATCTTCTGTTCCTAATTTTATTGTTTGCACTATATCAGCTCTTATTTCATCATATTTAGGGTCTACATCATACCCTAATCTTTCTAAAATTCTACTTGCAAATATTGCAGTTTTTACGCTTGATTCAACAACTTGTGGTGCAAAGAATAATCCTTTAAGCAATTGTGTATTTTGTCCTAAAGATGGTCCTATTTCTTTTCCTATTCCTGGTGCTGTTAATCTTTCTGCACATAATTCAATTAAATTTTTATTTCCTACTATATATGCTCCTGATGTTGCAATTCCTGCTCCTAAGTTCTTCATTAATGAACCAACTACTATATCGGCTCCTATCTCTATAGGCTCTCTGTCTTGTACAAATTCGCCATAGCAATTGTCTACCATAATTATGACTTCATTATTTACTTCTCTAATTGCTTTTATAACATTTTCAATTTTTTCAATAGTTAGACTTTTTCTTGTAGAATATCCCCTTGATCTTTGAATTTCTACTAATTTTACATCTTGATTTTTTAGTCTTTCTTGTATTCTTTCTATATCGAAGTTATTTTCTATAAGTTCTATTTGCTCGTAGTTAATCCCATAAGCTTTTAATGAACTTTTACTTGGATTTTTTCCTAATCCTATTACTGTTTGAAGTGTATCATAAGGTGCTCCTGAAATACTTATCATTGTATCATTTGGCCTTAGTAAAGCTGATAAAGTTATTGCTAAAGCATGTGTTCCTGATATAAGTTGTGCACGTACTAATGCATCCTCTGCTTTAAATACTTTTGCATATATTTCTTCTATTTTATTTCTTCCTGCTTCATCTATTCCATATCCTGTTGATGAGTTTAGATGCATTTCCTGTAAGTTGCAATTTTGGAATGCTGTTAATACTTTTAGGCTATTTTTTTCACTTATTTCTTCTATTTTTCTAAATTGTTCTTTTATTTCTTGTTCTACTTCTTTTGATAATTTTTCTAATTTTTCGTTTTTTTTTAAATCTTTTAACATTTTTTTCTTCCTTTCATTTATATATTTTACTATATTTATATATAATTTGCAATAAATAGATTTTTTAAAAGACTAGAAATATTTTTTGTATTTTCTAGTCTTAATTATATTATTATTTTATTATATTCTAGTATTTTAATTATTCATTGTTATCTGGCTCACATCCTACTGCATAGAAAAATTTGCTAGACTGAACATTCACTTCATCCTGTTTCGTTATTATTATATACTCTCCTCTATTCATATACAACTCGCAACCTGAACGTCCCCAATTATATCCAGTAGAAGTAGTAGTAGATATAAGAGTATCATCTGCTAAATAATGTGCAACCAGTCCTTGCCATTGTGTAGTTGCTCCATCGCTCGAAATAGCCAAGCAATAATATCCATCACATGGTGCAATATATTTTTGTCCATTAACAAATGGTACTTCCTCATAATTATTTGACCTTAATTTTTGGTATTGATAATTATTATCTCTTGTACCATCAATTTCTTGATTTATAAGATTTTCATATTCTCCTAATGTTGTGTTTTCTTTTTGTTGTGCATTCTCTGATTTTTCCTTTGCTAATTTTGCATTTTTAAATAATCCATTTCCTGTTAATTGTGCTATTGATATTCCGGCTAATATCAATAAAATAATTATTGTTATTACTAATGATATTAATGTAATTCCTTTGTTTCCTTTTTCTAATTTCATATTTTTCCTCCTATTCTTTTGTATCAAAAAAAAATTTATTCATTTATGATTATAGTTTATTTTAAATAAAGCTTTTTATCAATTTTATCTGTTATATTTTTTCTAAATATAATGTTATAGGTTTTGAAATTCTACTAGAATTACTTACAAACATATATATTCCATCTATACGCGTTTCTATCATCAAAAATGTAGATACAAATTCATTACATGTGTCAGACATACGCATTGAATATGTTTTTAATATAGTATTAGAAAGGTCTAGTCCATCTGGATAATCACTTACTTTTGCCCAAACATTAATTGTACTAGGTGTTGTAGTTTCTAATTTTAATATATTATTATTTAAATCTCTATTACCCTCAATTTCATAAATTTTATTATAATAATTATCTAAAGTTTCAGTTTCTTTTTGCTGTGCATTTTTTGACTTTTCCTTTGCTAATTTTGCATTTTCAAATAGTCCATTTCCTGTTAATTGTGCTATTGATATTCCGGCTAATATTAATAAAATTATTATTGTTATAACAAGTGCTACTAGCGTAATTCCTTTACTTTCTTTATACGTTTTTTGATTTAATTTCATTTGTTTTCCCCTTTCTTCATTTGTTTATTTTGCTCTAATTTTGTTTTTATTATGTAACATTGTTATTACATTTTTTCTTCTTCAATTTTATCATTTGTATATTTTTTTGTAAATATTATTTGTGATTTTTATGATATTTTATTTTATAACTTGTAAACATAAATAAAAAGTATGAAAATTTTAAAAATCAATTCCATACTTTTTGTATTTTATATTTCAAACATTCATATCTATTTTTGCTTTTACTATTTTCTATATATTATTTATTATATTTTAGTTGTACTGCTATTAATACAGTATTTACAATACTTAATAATAACAATATTTGTATTATATGTAAATTACCTCCTGTATTTGGTAATTTTGATGAAGAAATTGTTGTATCTCCTTTTGTATTCATTGTTACATCTTTATTAGCATTTGTAACTATATTTGAATTATAACTTAATTTTTCACCATTAATTTCATTTATATTATTATCTATTTTTTGATTATTAATTTCATTTATACTATTATCTATCTTTTCATTATTAGTTTCATTCATACTATCATCTGTTTTCTCACTATTAGTTTTATTCATATTACTATATGTTATTTCGCTGTTAGTTTCATTTACATTATTAGTAATAATATTTTCATTATTTAAAATATTATTTTGCTCTGTTTTTTGTGGTGTAACTTCTGATATTATAACACTACCTATATAGTTTGCTCCAAAATTTTCTTTCCAAATATTAGAGTTTGCTAACTGAATACATTTATAGTTATTATCTGTATTCATATTTCCATTTTGTGATATCCTTAAATATATGTTCCAATTACCTAAATCAATATTTTCTGGCAATGGAACATCTATGCCTACAGTCGTAATTTCTCTTGAATTCCAAGTGGTAGCGTCTATATTTGTAGGTATCTCATAAGTTTTTCCATCTTTTTCTAATATTAAAGTTACTATTTTATCATTAATTAAATTTCCAAATCCTACGTTTTCAATCTGTAATTTTATTTTTAATGATTGGTTTACTTCTATTTTATTTATAATTTCTGATTTTCTTAAAACAAATCTATAACCTAGATGATTTGCTACATAAGTATATCCATCTTTTCCTACATAAGCTTTGTCTTCCCCATTGTAAATCTCTTTTTTCCAATCAGCAATTACATTATTATTCCATTCTGTATTCAAATATGTAGTATGAGTCCTAAACCCTTCTTTTGATATATATTCTATTGTATTTAAAGGTGTTTTGCTAGCATAGTTTGCTACTACCTCACCTCCATAAAATGTATGCATTGCTTGTTTTTCTAACCACGATACTTCAATTTCTCTATTTGCAAATGTTCCAAGGTCACTCTCTGAGCCCAAATATCCGTCATTATATAATCCTACTCTATATGCCTTTGTACCTTTCTGAGTAATATTTTCATTTAATTTTTTTCTATCAATTCCAAGCCATTTAACATAATAATTAGGTGTTCTAACTCCTATTTTTATTGTTTCAGGTACTGTATCTAACATTACATCTATAGCTTTACTAACATTATCTGTACTTGATACTTTACTTGTATGCATTTCTCCCCATGGTCCAAAAAATCCAAGTTCTACATAAGTTAATACATCTTTATTTTTTTCAAATATTGGCTTTAATTGTGAAATATGCTTTAATATCATATCCAAAGAAGGTTCTAGATTCGCATGTCCATTAAATCCATCATACGCAAATCTTATAATTACACTTCCACCATTATTTCTAATATTAGAAAATGTTTCATCTAGTGCATTTAATGCATCTTCTGTAAATTCTAAATCTCCTGTTCCATTAACTGCTCCTGAAAAGTTCCCAATATCAACTCTTAAATGTACTAAATTAGCACGAGAATTAGTTGCTTTGGTTCCTGATGGCATCATTTTAAGAAATGCTGTACTATAAAATCCTTTTTCTGGATTTTTAATGTTGTCTGTCATCTCATTATAATCTATATTGTCTACTAATGTATATTCTTGATTATCTGTTGCTTGTAAATATGTATATTTAGTTAATATTATTACTAATATTATATTTATGAATAAAATTATTTTTAAAATTTTATACTTCATTTTTTTCTTCCTTTCACTATATATCTAAATTATATCATTTTTTGTGTAAAATTGGAAGTATTTATAAACAAAAAACAGGCAGACTGAAATTAATCAATCTGCCTAATTTTTTATTATTGTTGTGAATATGGTAATACAGCAATATGTCTAGCTCTTTTTACTGCAGTAGTAATATCTCTTTGATGTTTAGCACAACAACCTGTTGTTCTTCTTGGTAAGATTTTTCCTTTATCATTAACAAATTTCTTTAATTGTTCTGGATTTTTGTAATCTAATTCAAAGTTTTTATCACTACATAAAACACACACTTTTTTTCTTTGTTTTCTGAATCTTGGATTGTAATCCTCATCATAGTTTTTATTGTTATTTCTTTTATTTTGTTTTTTATCTGCCATTTTTCTTTCCCCCTTTCGGTTTTAGAATGGTAAATCATCTGTTGAAGATGTTACTTCAAAGTCTGACCCCATATTCCCTGGTGTTGTTTCTCCGAAAGCATTGTCGAATGCTGTATTTCCAGCTTCTCCTTCTCTTTTGCTATCTGCAAAATATGCTTCTTCTGCAACAACTTCTGTTATATAATGTTTTACACCTTGGTCATCATCCCAATTTCTTGTTTGAATTCTTCCAATTATACCTACTTGTTGACCTTTTTTAAAGTATTTACTGCAAAATTCTCCTGTTTTACTCCAAGCAACAATATTTATGAAGTCTGCTTGTCTTTCTTCTCCTTGTCTTGCAAATCTTCTATTTACTGCAAGGCTAAAAGATGCAACCAATGTATTGTTTGTTTGAGTATATCTTACTTCTGGGTCTCTTGTTAATCTTCCCATTAAAATTACTTTGTTCATATTTTATCACCTTTCTTTACTTCTAATAAAGGTCCCTTTTCTTTATTTTAATTTTTTGACTATGTATTAGTCCATTTTGACAACGATAAATTTTAATACGTCATCTGTAATTCTGTAAACTCTTTCTAGCTCAGCAATCAATTCTGGCTTTGCTTCAAAATGGAAAACTGTATAAATTCCCTCTGCATTTTTCTTTATTTCATAAGCTAGTTTCTTTTTGCCCATTTCTTCTACAGATTCTACTTTTCCATTCTTATTTATCAATCCAGTAAATTTATCTTGTAGTGATTTTACAGCTGCTTCATCTAAATTTGGATTGATAATGATAACACTTTCGTATTTGTTCATTATTTTCACCTCCCTTTGGATTATAACCCACCTTTTCTTAGATGAGTAGAGATTGTGTTCAAAATATTTTTATTGAAATTTACATATAATGCTTTTTGAACATTGCTATTTTATCATGTTTTTTTTATTTTTGCAAGTATTTATTGAAAATTTTTCCAAAAAACATTGACAAATCAGCTATTTTGTAATAAAATAGTTAAGCATTAAGTAAAATGAAACTAAAATCTTTGGTTTCTCCCCGGTGACTTAAGATTTAGTTCATATAAAATATAAAAATAGGAGGGTGTTATCATCATGAATAATACAACATATAGTGCAAAAAAAAGTGAAATAGAAAGTAAATGGTACATTATTGACGCAGCTGAAAAACCTTTAGGTAGAGTTGCAACAGAAGCAGCAAAATTATTAAGAGGAAAACATAAACCAACATTTACACCTAATATTGATACAGGTGACCATGTTATTATAATCAATTGTAAAGATGTAAAATTAACAGGTAATAAGTTAGACCAAAAATTATATAGACATCATTCAGGTTATATTGGTGGAATGAAAGAAGTTCCAGCAAGAGTTATGCTTGAAAAATCACCTGAAAAAGCTATGATGTTAGCTATTAAAGGTATGTTACCTCATAATTCTTTAGGAAGAACTCAATTAAAAAAATTAAGAGTATATGCAGGTAGTGAACATGAAAATCAAGCACAAAAACCAGAAGTATGGGAGGTTAAATAGAAATGGCAAAATCAGAAAAAATAGTATATTATGGTACAGGTAGAAGAAAATCTTCTATAGCTAGGGTAAGATTAGTAGAAGGTTCAGGAAAAATTACAATAAATGGAGAAGATATTGATAAATTCTTTGGACTAGAAACTTTGAAAGTAATTGTAAAACAACCATTAACAGTTACAAATACAACTACTAAATATGATGTTATTTGTTCTGTAAAAGGTGGCGGATTTACTGGTCAAGCTGGAGCTATTCGTCATGGTATTGCAAGAGCATTAAATGAAGCAAATTCTGAATATAGGCCTGTTTTAAAACAAAACGGATTTTTAACAAGAGATCCACGTATGAAGGAAAGAAAAAAATACGGTCTTAAAAAGGCTCGTAAGGCTCCTCAATTCAGTAAGAGATAAAAAAATTTCACTAAAAATATTAAGTCTCAAAAGTCTTAAAGCTTTTGAGGCTTTTTCATTAAAATAAATTATTAGCACAATAAAAAAAAAGCCACCTTTTCCAATAAAATGGTAAGGTGGTAGGTGGTTATTTCTGGTATCTTACAATCTTGAAATATTGTTGATTATAAGGTCTAATTATCTTTTCATCTCTAGAATTTAATTCTTCTTCAACCAGACGGTAAAACTCCTCTCTTTGTGAAAATGGAATACCATCATCACAAATAATTACTGTGTACGGATTATGGAAGCTGAACTCCTTTTCATATAATCTTTGGGCCTCTTCACTAGCTTTAGACTCCAATTTCCATTTTTCCATAATATACATAACCTCCTTTTTATTAGCATACGCTTATATTTATTATACTTCTACTTTATGTAAATGTCAAATTATTGTAATACGTTTAATGTGTCTCCACTGCTTTCCATTCCTTCTAGATTATAGTAAGTATCTGGTACATTTCCTATTATTACATTTTCCATAAGCAATACTTGATTTTGTATTGTTTGTGAAATAGTTTCAAATGGTGTTAAAATTACCACTTCACATTTCACCTGTAAATATACTCTATGAAGTGTCTGATTTATACCTTTTGCTATAAATTCACTTTTTAAATCTGTCTCTATACTTCCTGCAGATGCAATCTTTATATTTATTCTTGGTCCTCCACCTGCAAGTAGTTTAATTCCTGTAAAACTTCCGAAGTGGAATTTGGATATTATCTTTTCCCATATTATTTATTGCTATTTGAATTCTATTTGGTACATCTGAGCTTATTTCATTCATTGAAATAATATTTGATTTTACCATTCTAATGTTTCCATCTTTGTCTCTTTCAATTGAAAATAAATCTTCATAGGAATATTTCTTAATCACTTCTGAAGCTTGCTGATTTGATACTATTGTTGCAATAGCTTTTGCCTTTTCCTCACATAATGTCCTAAAAATTGGTTCTATTGCATTTAATATTAGTATTGCTGTTAAAAATGCAACTACTAAAATAGCTATCATTTTTATAAGTGGACCTCCTTTGGGAAGTCCACTATTTCGTATTTTTGATATGTTTGGTGATATTGATATTTTACGAATTTTGGGTATTCGAAAACGAAATCTTGAATAAATCTTATGCATAGTTACCTACTTGCATTCTTACATATTTTGGAATATATAATTTTTGTCCAATTTGTAATTGATTTGGATTTTCTATATTATTTGCTTTAACAATATTATCTACTGTACTACCAAACTCTTTTGCAATATTCCATAATGTGTCTCCTTTTTTTACAATATATATTACTATACTATAATCTTGTTCTTCTCTCTCCCTATCTTCTTCTACTGAACAAATTAGGTTTACATTTGCATTTCTGTATATATCTGTCTGAACATTCATATTTATACGGCATGATATATTTCCACCATCTTGAATTACAAAATCTTGTGCTATAATTTCAAAATCATTTTGTGTATTTAATGTTTCTCCTCTCTCTATGTTTTCTACTACATATTCAAAAGGTATAGTTGCTTCTCTTTCAGATACTTGCATATTATTTCCCAAAAATAAGAAATGCATTTTTAATTCCATTTCATATAAAAT
>CANQTJ010000025.1 GCA_947626705.1 uncultured Clostridia bacterium
AACAAATTTTTCGCCTTCAATAACAAGAGCAGGTATAATGGGAATTATAATGATAACATCAAAAATAATTTATAGAAAAAATGATATTTTTACATCTATTTCTATATCTCTATTAGTAATTTTAATTTATAATCCTTATTTACTGCAAAATTTAGGGCTTTGCTTATCTTATGGTGGAGTGTGTGGAATAATTATATGTAATAAAGTAATCTTGAAATTTTTAAAAAGCATAAAAATAAAAAATAAATTTTATAAATATAAGATAAGACCAAAATTTCAAAATTATATAGATAAAATAAAAGAAATTTTGTCAGTAACTATTTCTGTTCAATTATTTATATTACCAATAATATTCTATAATATGAATATATTTAATCCATATTTTTTAGTATCAAATTTAATTCTTAGTGCTGTTATAGGTCCAATTGTCATTTTATCTTTTATATTTATAATTATTACTTTAATTAATATGCATATTGCTATATTTTTTTCTAAACCAGTAGGATTTTCAATTCAAATTTTAGAGTTTATATCAAGAATAGGACTTTTACCATTTTCAAAATTTTATATTCCAACTCCAAGCTTATTTTCAATTATAATTTATTATTTTTTCATTATAGTATTATTATCAATATTTCAAGTTTATTCAGCTAAAAATCCCAATAAAACGCAAATAAGAATAAAAAATTTAATAGCAATGGGAAAAATTAAATTGAGAAAAAATATAAAAATAGTAAAAGTATTTTTGATTTTTTTATTTATATTTATTTTTCTTATAAAATTATACCCTAAAAATTTAAAGATATATTTTATAGATGTAGGACAAGGAGATTCTACTTTGATAGTAACGCCTCAAAATAAAACTATTTTGGTTGATGGAGGTGGAAGTGTAAATTCAGATTTTGATGTTGGCAAAAGTACATTAGTACCATATATATTAGATAGAGGATTTGTGAAAATAGATACTATAATCATAAGTCATTTTGATAATGACCATGTAGGAGGTTTATTAACTGCATTGCAAGAATTAAAAGTTAGTAATGTGATAATTGGTAAGCAGTTTGAAAATTCAGAAAATTATAAAGAATTTTTGAAAATTGTAAAAGATAAAAAAATAAATGTAAATATAGTTAATTCTAAATGTAAAATAAATGTTGAAAAAAACTTATATCTTGATGTACTATGGCCTAATGATTTTGAGTCTATTACAGAAAATTCTATTAATAATAATGCTTTAGTGTTCAAGTTATATTATAAAAATTTTTCAATGTTATTTACAGGAGATATTGAGAAAGAAGCGGAGGATATTTTAGTTTCTAAGTATAAAGAAACTGATGCTTTGAAGTCAACTGTTTTAAAAGTTGGACATCATGGTTCAAAATCATCTTCAACTGAGCAGTTTTTAAAACTTGTAAGTCCAAAAATTGCTTTAATTGGCGTTGGAAAAAATAATAGATATGGACATCCTAATATGGAAGTTATGGAAAGATTCCAGAGTTTGCGGAGCTAAAGTTTTTAGAACTGATGAATGTGGGGAGATAAGTATTTTTGTTAATTGTAAAGGAAAATTAAAAATAAAAGTATAAAAAAAGTATAAAAAAATGTTTACAAAAAGTTATAAAAATGATAAAATTTAAAATATAAAAAATATAATAATTAATTTACATAATAAAAACAAAATTGAGTAAAATAAACAAAAGACGAGAGGAGAAAAATATGAAATTAAATAGCAAAAATGTAAAAGATAATAAAGGTATAACATTAGTAGCATTAGTAGTAACTATAATAATATTACTAATTTTAGCAGGAGTAACAATAGGACAATTAACAGGGAATGGATTATTTGACAAAATACAATTAGCAAAGGGAAAGTCAGAAAATGCACAAAAAGAAGAAAATCAAATATTGCAAGGATATTCTAACGAAATTGATGCAATAGTTGGAAGTAGAGATAATAGTTTAGGAAAAGAATTATTAGAAGAAACAACTATATATCAGGGGAATGAATATGATTTATCTGATTCGATTTTAAATTATAAAAGTATAAAAATTTTTGTAGGAGTTGTTACTACACAAGCCAAAACAGATATTTTGTGGGAAGCTAAAGAATTTCCTACTAAAAATATTGTATATTATAATAATGAAAACACTATGAGGACTATTCTTCCTATTTTGATAGGGTCAAATGTACCAAATTATAGAGTACCACATATTTGTTTTACATCAGATAAAAAAATCATGGTTAGAAGCATAGAAACAGCTGGTTGGACAGGACAGCCTAGTGATGGATATAAATTAATTGTATATGGAAATTAGATGTAATGTATTAAACAAAGTAGAATAAAAATCTACTTTGTTTTTAAAATTTTGTATTTATTTAGGTATTTATTTATGTTAGTAATTACTAAATTTGTAATAAATTACCACAAACTAAAACCCCAAAAATCGTTGAATAAAGCATATTAATATGATATAATCATTATGTAAATTAATATAAAAAGGGGGGAAAACTATGCAAAGTAGAAATACTAAAAAAGTATGTGTTGCACTAGTTATTTTTTTTATTATTATGCAATCTATGATAATCTTGCCATCTATTGTATTAGCAAATGAAAATTCAGATATGCCAAAAATTACATATAATGCACATTTAAAAAACTCTGGATGGGATAAGACATACAAAAATGCTAGTAATGAACAAGCCTTAAAAGTTCAAACACCTTCTACAAAAGATATTGTAGGAACAGTTGGTGAAGCAAGAAGAATGGAAGCATTAGAAATTAATATTGATGCTCCTAAAGGTGTAACTATTAAATATCGTGCACATGTTAGAAATTATGGCTGGATGTCTTGGGTTACGGCAGATAATAAAGTTAATACAAATTTTGTTGGTACAACAGGAGAAGCCAAAAGAATGGAAGCATTACAGATAGTTGCAGAAGGACCTGAAGATTATGATATAAAATATCGTGCACACGTTGAAGACTATGGTTGGCTTAGTTGGATTACTGCTGGAAAATCAATTGATACAGCTACAACTCAAAAAGGAACTTATGCTGGAACCACGGGAGAGGCTAAAAGAATAGAGGCAATACAAATAGTTATAGTAAAAACTGAAGATGCCAAAAACAGAGATAAATTGCAACAAGAACATACACATCAATATACACAATGGGAAACTATAAATGCTCCAACTTGTACAAAATTAGGATTAGAAAAAAGAGTATGTAAAGTATGTGGAAAAGTAGAAACACAAACTATGCAAGCATTACATTCTTTAAAAGAATCTATGATTAGAGCAGAAGAAAAAGATGTAAATGCAACATGCACGAGGAGAGGACAGGAGCATTATGTATGTAAATATTGTGGAGATGATTTCTTTAATTTAACTCCAGCTTTAGGACATGAATGGAGTGAAGAATTTATAGTAGACAAAGAAGCTACTTGTGCAGAAAATGGTGTAAAATCTATTCATTGTACTAGAGAAGGATGTATGGAAAAAAGAAATGAGCAAGTAATTTCTGCAACAGGACATAATTGGATTGAAACACATCAAGATATTACTTGTACTCAAGACAAAATGATTATTAATACTTGTGAAAATTGCGGAGAAGTAAAAACGCAAGTATTGGAAAAAGCATCTGGACATTCTTTTGGAGAATATACATATAATAATGATGCAACTTGCACTAAAGATGGTACAGAAACAGCACATTGTTCATATTGTGATGTAGAAGATGTACGTGTCAAAATTGGAAGTAAAAAGCAACATGAGTTAGTAAAAAATGATGATGGTAAAGAAGCAACATGTACTGAAAATGGACTAACTGCAAGTAAGAGATGTTTACATTGTAATTATGTTGAAGCTCAAACTGAAATACCTGCTGGACATAAATGGGAAGAAAAATATACAGAAACTACATGTACAGGTTGTAAATTAAGTTATGTATGCAAAGTATGTGGCGAAACTAAACCAGAGCAAACAGTTAAAATGGGAACTGGTCATAAATGGAGTGCAGATGAAACAAAATGTGAAACTTGTGGAATGAAAGCACCAATTGATATAAATTATATTTATTTTGTAAATTATTTTGTAAATCCTAATGAAGCAGAACCATTTGAAAATGGAGTATATGAATTGCGTGAAGGTAGAAGAAGAGATGACAAAATGAATGAAGGAGAAGGTTCATGTATAAAAATAGAGGCTCCAAAAGCTAAATCAGGTTATAAATTTAAAGAATGGATTAATGCTGTTACAGGAGAAGTAATTACACAAGATACAACTATTGTAAGTAGATGGAAAGATATGGATAAATATTTTAAACCAGTTTATGAAAAAGTAGAAGAATAAATTGTATAAATAATATTATTCCGTACATAATATAAAAAAAGTATCGGAGGAAATATTATGAAAAAAAGTTGGATAATTATACTATTTATTATGATTGCAATTGTTGGAATAGTATCAGGTGTAGCTATATATGGCAATAGAAAACAAGCAGAAAATAATATTATAGAAAATACAATTAATGAAATATCTGAAAAAGTAACAGATGATTGCACAGAAGAATATGAAGAAATGGAAGAAGAAGCAAAGTTAGATATAGAAACAAATACATCAGAAGAAAAAATATCTCCTAATTGTTTAGTTATTTTAAAAAGATATTATAAAGAATGTAATCATTTATTAAATGAGTATATAGATATTCCTAATGATTTAGTAAATGGGACACAAGAGGATTTACAATTAAATTATCCTAATTGGAAAATAGAAGAATTTTCTTCTAATAAAATAACATTATATAAAGAATTTGATAATAGTTGTGGGCAACATTTTGTTTTAAGAAACGATAATGGAAAAATTACTGTATATAAAATAAATGAAAATGATGAGGAAGAAGTATACGAAAAAACAGAGATAGCAGTTGATTACTTAACAGAAACTGATAAGATTACAATACAAGATGGAATTAGAGTAAATGGAGTAGAAAATTTAAATCAATTATTAGAAGATTTTGAATAAAAAATAGAAACTGAAAAATCTAGATAATACGTATTTTAGATACAAAATAGTATTATCTAGATTTTATATTGAGTATATCTTAAAAGGTATCGGAAAGTTTGTGTAAACTTTATACAAATTATATATATACTTCCTATAAATATTTTTATATACTCTAAAAATGAATTAAATTTGACTTCCTTTTTCTTGTTTTGATGATTTATTTTTAATGACAACGTTTTTATTTTCTGTATCTAAATCACTTTTGTTGATAAATCCATCTTGATATAAAAATTTAATATACATAGCAAGAGAAAATATAGTAGTAATTATAGCTATGCAATATATAATTAAATCAAGATTATCCCAAAATCCAGTAGCATTAAATTGATTTGTGATTAAAGAAACAACAATAGCTAAATAAAATAATACAGTGGCTAATTTTCCATACCATTTGCTATATACAACAACGTCTTTTCCATAAAGGAAAGATGCACCAATAATCATAATTAGTTCTTTAATAACAACAATAGCTAATATCCATACAGGAATAATTTTTAGTGTAACTAAGGAAGCAAGAATACATATTTGAGTTGATTTATCAGCTAAAGGGTCAATTAATTTGCCAAAATTAGAAATTAAATTAAATTTTCTTGCAATAAATCCATCTAAAACATCTGTTATACCAGATAATGTAAAAAATATAAATGCCAAAAGATAATTTTGTGAAAAAATAAAATATACAATTAATGGTATAAATATAAATCTTAATAAAGTTAATATATTAGGTATATTTTTTTTAAACATAATTTTCTCCTTAAGATAGTCCAAAAGGGAATATGTTTTAAACTATTCCCAATCTAAATAACCTTAAATACTAATTCATTATTTTTTAAGTCTATTGTTATAGATTGACCATCTATTATTTCACTTCTTAATATCTTTTCAGAAATTTCATCTTCGATATATCTTTGGATTGCCCTTCTTAAAGGTCTTGCACCAAATTTGATATTTGTACCTTTATCTAAAATAAATTGTTTTGCTGTATCTGTTATTGCAAAAGAAATATCTTTTTGTTTTAAAGCTTTTATAGTATCTTTTAACATTAAATCGACAATTTGTAACAATTCATTTTTTTGTAAAGAGTTAAATACAATTATTTCATCAATTCTATTTAAAAACTCTGGTCTAAATATATCTTTTAAGCTATCCTCAATTTTAGATTTGTCAAGAGTTTGTTTCCCAAAACCTATAGAGTTATTATTTAAATTTGAACCAGCATTTGAAGTCATAATTATTATAGTATTTGCAAAGCTAACAGTATTTCCTTGCGAATCTGTAAGTTTACCATCATCTAGTACTTGTAATAAAATATTGAAAACATCTGGGTGAGCTTTTTCAATTTCATCTAATAGGATAATTGAATAAGGTTTTCTTTTAACTTTTTCGGTTAGTTGACCAGCATCATCATAACCAACATATCCTGGAGGAGCTCCAATTAACTTAGATGTAGAATGGCTTTCCATATATTCTGACATATCTATTCTTATAATAGAATCTTCAGAACCAAACATTTCATAAGCTAAAGATTTTGCAAGTTCTGTTTTACCAACTCCTGTAGGTCCTACAAATATAAATGAAGGTGGTCTTTTTTCATTTTGAAGACCAGCTCTATTTCTTCTAATAGCTCTAGCGACTGAACTTACAGCTTGATCTTGACCTACTAATCTTTTATGAAGATTTGTTTCTAAGTTTAATAATTTTTGTGTTTCTTCTTCAGTTATTTTCTTTACAGGTATTTTAGTCCAACTTTCAATTACTGAAGCAATATCTTGAACTGTAAGGTTTTTAAGTTTCATTTTTTTATTTAGTTTATCTATATCTTCCATAATTTGACACTCACGTGTTTTTAAATCAGCTGCTTTTTGATAATCTTCTGTTGTATCAGCTTGTGCAACTTCCTCTTTTTGAGCTTGAACTGATACTAATTCTCTTTTTAGTAATTCAAGTTTAAATAAATCCTTATTTTCTAAATTTATTCTTGAACAAGCTTCGTCTAAAATATCTATTGCTTTATCAGGTAAAAATCTATCATGAATATATTTTTCTGACATTATTACAGCTTGACGAATAACATCTGTTGAAATCTTTACTTTATGATATTCTTCATAATATTTTTTTATTCCCTCAAGTATACCTATTGAATCTTCTATATTTGGTTCTTCAACTAAAACTTGTTGAAATCTTCTTTCTAAGGCTGAATCTTTTTCAATATATTTTCTATATTCTTTTAAAGTTGTAGTACCGATTAATTGAATTTCTCCGTTTGATAAAGCTGGTTTTAGAATATTGGCAGCATTCATAGAATGTTCACCATCACCTGCACCAATTATATTATGAATTTCATCAATAACTAAAATGATATTACCGTATTCTCTACATTCATCTATAATACCTTTCATTCTAGATTCAAATTGTCCTCTAAATTGAGTTCCAGCTATTACAGCTGTCATATCTAAAAGATAAACTTCTTTATTTAATAGTTTAGCTGGGACATTTTGGTTAGCTATTTTTATTGCTAATCCTTGAGCTATAGCTGTTTTCCCAACACCTGGTTCACCAATTAAACAAGGATTATTTTTGGAACGTCTATTTAAAATCTGTATAATTCTTTGTATTTCTTTATCTCTACCAATGACAATATCTAATTGGTTATTTTTAGCTTTATTTGTTAAATTAGTACCATAAGTATCTAAATATTTTTTCTTCTTATTTTGTTTTGCATCTTTCTTTTTTTCAATTTTAATTTTCTTTTTTTCGTTATCTTGATTTGCATTGTTATCATCATTATTCTTTTTGTCCTGTGAAAACATATTAGAGAAAATAGAACCTAATGGTATAGCTGCACCAGCTATTTTAGGTTTATCATCATCATAATCACTATCCTCATCACCATTTAAATCTCCAAAAGTTATTGCACCTTCTATATTCTTTAAATTATTAATATCTAGATTTTCGGCAAAATCTTTAAAGATTGTTTCTAATTGTTTATTCATATCCGCTAAATTTATTTTATCTTTAGCTAAAAAATCTTGTTGCCTAGCTAATACTTCAGTTGCATCTATTCCTTTTTTCTTTGCACAATCATAGCATAATCCTTCTATGGTGTGTTTTTCATCATTTATTTTTTCATAAAAAAGTATTGCTGGATTTTTTTTACATTCTGAACATATCATAACTTTATAATTCCTCATTTCTCTTTTATATATTTATTTAAATCATTATATATAATAACTCAAAAAAGCTAAATAGTCAAATTTTTTAATTTGACTACAATTTGTAAAAATGTTATACTATAAAAAATAAATTATTGTCTATGAAAGGTAAGGTTGTAATTTATGAATGTATTACTTCCAGAAAAAGAAAAAATCGGCAAAAAAAGAATATTTATATATGTAATTGCTACTATTATTTGTATATTGGCAATTGGAATTGTAATAGGAATACAAGTATTAGGAGATGATGTTATAAATAATTTATTTGGAGTAAGCAAATTAGTAAAAAGGACTGAACAGGAAGAAGCACAACTAAAATCAAATTTTGAAAATATATTTGATAATAAATTTTATGATAAAGGAAATTATATAACACAAAAAATAGAAAATGATAAAGAAATAATATATACAAATTACCAAAAAGAACGACACATAGAAAATCAAGATATAAATATCAATTTACCATATATAAATATAAAAAATCAAAGAATACAGCAGTTTAATGAAGAAATTTCAAATACATTTGAAGCTAAAGCAGAAGAAGTTTTAAATAATACATCTGAAAAAATAGTATATACTGTAAGTTATAAGGCTACAATAGAAAACAATATATTATCAATAATAATATATTCAGATTTAAAGCAAGGAGCAAGTGCACAAAGAGTTATAATACAAACTTTTAATTTTAATTTAGATGAAAATAAAGAATTGACATTACAAGAAGTATTAAAGAAATATGATTTGAGTAAAAAATATGTACAGAATAAAATAGATAGTGATGTAGGTATTGAACAAAATAAATCACAGGACTTACAAGATTTAGGATATAATGTTTTCTCTAGAGATTTAGAAAGTGATATTTATAAAATTGAAAATATATCAGAGTTTTTTATATATGATAGTAATATATATATAATATTTGCTTATGGTAATGAACAAATAACAAGTGAAATGGATTTAGTAATAATATAATTTGTGTTTGATTTTTTATATTATAGTAGTTTATATAGTAAATTTTAAAAATTTTTCTATAATATATAAAATAAATAAAAAGACTAGAAACTTTGCAGTTTTTAGTCTTTTGAAAATAAAAGGGGATGTTTTTTATTTTTTAGTCTTATTGACTATGTTTGTATTATAATAATCAATTTTGTCCATTGTGTGAAATATAAGTGAAGATTAAGAAAAAAAGGAGAATAGGGAAAGAGGAAAAAGAGGGAAAAGGGGCCAGGCTTTTAATCCCTCTTTTTTTTATAATTACTTTATCAATAGAAGTTATAAAAAAAGAGGGATTAAAAGCCTGGCCCCTTTTCCCTCTTTTTCCTCTTTTCTGTTTTTTAAGGTTGCTCACCTAATTTTAAAGTTATTTCTTTCTCATTGCCATCTCTATTAATTTTTAATTTTAGTTCATCACCTATATTATGAGAATTTTTAATTTCATTTAATTCGTCCATTTTAGTAATCTTTTTTCCATCGGCCTCTATTATTACATCACCATTTTTTAATCCAGCTTTTTCTGCTGCTGAAAAGTCTTCAACAGAATATACATATACACCAACAACTAAATTATATCTTTCAGCAGTAGCTTCATCTAAATCCTTACCAGAAATTCCAATATAAGGTCTTTTAACTTTGCTATATTGAATTAATTGAGATGTTATATCTGTAGTTGAGTTAATAGGAATAGCAAATCCAATACCTTCGATTCCAGTTCCAGATAATTTTAATGTATTTATTCCTATAACATTTCCTTCACTATTAACCAAAGCACCTCCACTATTTCCAGAATTTATGGCAGCATCAGTTTGTATACATTTATAAGTTTTTCCATCAGAATCAGTAATCTCTCTATTTACAGCACTTACAATACCAGTTGTTACTGTACTATTCATATTTACAGGATTACCAACAGCCATTGCAAATTCGCCGACTTTTACATCATCTGAATCAGCAAATTCAGCTTTTGTTAAACCAGTTTTTTCAATTTTTATAACAGCTAAGTCAGTTTGTTCATCTTGACCAACTATTTTTGCTTCATATTCTGTTTCATCGTTAAATAGTGTAACAGTAACCTTAGTTGCTTCTGAGATTTGATAATATAAACTTTGTTCAGAACTACTTGAAGATACTACGTGATTATTTGTTAATATATAACCATCTTCACTAATTATAATACCTGAACCAGAAGCACTTGCTGTTGAAGTAGAACCTCTACCAAAAATAGATGTTGTATTTACAGTATAGTCTATTTTTATACCAACGATTGATGGTAATATTTTATTTGCTGCATATACAGCTGTATCTGAATAGTTGTTTAAAGAAATTTGTTGTACATAACCATCAGATTTTGTTGAATTGTTATTTGTAGTACTTATAGATGAATTAGTGCTTCCCATTATTTTATTTTTTATTGATGGAACACCAAAACATGTTCCTATAACTACTGAACATCCAACTACTCCACTAACAAATGGTAGTAGAACGCTTTTTCCAAATCCAGTTTTATTTTTTGATGTTTTATTATATGATGTTGAACCATTTACTGGAATTGCTTTAAATTTAGTTTCATTTTTTTCTTTTTCTTCCATTTTATAATTTCCTCCTAAGATTAAATTTTAAATTTATAATTATATAATAACTCAAATTTATATTATAATACAAGAGTTTTGTGAAACTTTTGTGAAAAAAATGTAATAAGTTGGTAACAAAAACTAAATAAAAAACATTGAATAAAAAAAATTGTTATGATATACTATAATTAGTAATATATAGTAAACATAATAAGAGAAGAGGGATTCTAATGAAAAAGAAAGTAAATTTGTTTTTTTCAAATAAAAAAATGCAATTGGTATTAGTATTAATTATACTAATGGTAGCTATGTTGTGTTTTATAGCAAATAAAAATGGATTTATAGGAAATATTGCAAGGAATATTAGAGGTGAGCTAGAAGAACCTGAAGTTGCAGAGCTATTTACTTATACAATGTATGATAATCAAAATGAAGAAAAAATAAAAGTTTTGGTAAAAGTGCAAAGTGAAGATGGTTTGGATTATATTGAAACACCTGATAATCATAAAATTCAATGTAATGGGAAAAAAGTAATGGCACTAGATTATGAAGTGAAGAAGGATAAAGATTATGTATTTAAGGTAAAAGAAAGTAATAAAGATGTGCAAGAGCAAAATTTAAGAGTTGACGATGAATATATAAAAAGTAAGATATTGGAAGTACAAAATCCTACAGAAGGAACTGGAATAACAACTTTACAGATAAATAGATATATGAACTTTGATGATTTTACATTGTATTATAAAATTGGAAAAAAAGGACAATGGCAGTTATGTAAAAATAAGGAAGGAATGAAAATAGAGAAAGATGATTATTTAGATTTATATGAGGGGAATTTAGTTAATGAAGATGATACAATAACTGTAGATATAAAGATTGTAAGTAAACAGGAGATAAATAAAATTCTTTTTAATAAAGATTATAAAATTAATATGCAACCTCAAGAAAATATAGAAGATGGAATAATACAAGTAATAGCAAAACGAGAACTTGAGAATGATGGACATATTGAAGTTACAATAGGAAATGAAACTTATGCGATGCACACTTATGTATTTGATGGGAATCAAGAATGGAAAGAAGATCAAATTTTTGGAGATGAAGAAGATATAGGTAATGCGAAAGAATATGCTAAGAATATGGTAGTGGTAAAAGTAAATGGAAATTTAACAATAGATGAAAATGTAACAGTAACTGCATATAATTCGTCATACGGAGGTCCAAAAGGAATGCTATTATATGTAACAGGAGATATAATTAATAAAGGTACAATTAGCATGACTGCAAGGGGTGCTAAAGCAAAAGGTCAAAATGTATATTTATGGAAAAATACTAATGGAAGTTGTGAAAGTATTGATGCTACTGGAGGAAAAGGCGGAGCATCATATGATTCTAGATCTCTTGTAACAACAGTAGTAGTAAATGGAAAAAAAGGAAATAATGGAATATCTAGAAGAACAGGTGGCGGAGGCACAGGTTCTGGTAGAAGTTACTTGAATATAGGTCATATTGTAATAGGTCAAGGAGGAAGAGGTACATCATATTCAGGTGGAAGTGGTTCTGGAGCTGCTAATACAGATGGGGGTAGAAACCAAAACGAGAGATTAGCTGTTTCAGGAGCAGGTTCTTCAGAAGGAGGTGCACGGAAGTAATGGTGCAGTTAGTTCTGGAAACGGTTCAGGATATGGACAAATATCAATAGGAGGAACAGGGAATCCAAGTGGGCAATATGCAACTTACCAAGAAAGTGTAAATGATTATAAACAAGTGAATGGTACAGGAGGACTATTAATAATATTCTCAAAAAATTTAACTAATAATGGAACAATACAAGCAAATGGAGTATCTTCTAGTACAGGAAAAAGGTCCAATACAAATGGAAGGATAGATACAGGAGGAGCATCACGGAGGAGGAAGTATAAATATTTTTTATAGTGAAAAATATGAAAATAATAATGGTACTATAACAGTAAATGGTGGTGCAGCAATATCTGTAGAAGGTGGAGCTAAAGGAGGAGCAGGAGGAGATGGTACAGTTTCAATAGGTTGTGTAGGTACTGGAACTTATGTAAATAACGAAAATAATTAAAAAATAAGGTAGAATTGATTTCTACCTTGTTTTTTTGCTATTTTTATATTTATTATGTTTCATAATGAAAAATGAGACTTAAATAAAAAGTGAAATTTAAATAAAAAGTATTGAATTAAAAATGGGGGTATGATATATTATAATTAGTAATATATAGTAAACATAATAAAGAAAGGAAGATTCTAATGAAAAAGAAAATAAATTTATTTTTGTCAAATAAAAAAATGCAGATAGTATTACTTTTAATTATACTAATTATAGTTACATTGTGTTTAATAGTAAATAAAAATGGATTTATAGGAAATATTGCAAGGAATATTAAAGGTGAGCTAGAAGAACCTGAGGTTGCAGAACTATTTACTTATACAATGTATGATAATCAAGATGAGGATAAGATAAAAGTTTTGGTAAAAGTGCAAAGTGAAGATGGTTTGGATTATATCGAAACACCTGATAATCATAAAATTCAATGTAATGGGAAAAAAGCAATGGCATTGGATTATGAAGTGCAGAAAGATGAAGATTATATATTTAAGGTAAAAGAAAGCAATAAAGATGTGCAAGAGCAAAATTTAAGAGTTGATGATACATATATACACGATAAAATATTAAATTTTAGTAATACAACAGAAAGGACAGGAAAAACTACTATAAAAATAAATAGATATATGGATTTTGATGATTTTGTAACATATTGCAAATTTGGAGAAAATGGCGAATGGGAACAATGTGAAGGAGAAATTACAAAAGATGATTTTCAAGATTTTTATAAGAATAATTTACTAAATAATGACGGTACGATAACTACTTATGTAAAGATTTCTAGCAATAAAAATTCAAATCAAATTATATTAAATAATGAAAAATATTATGTTTTTTTGGAAGATGGATTACTACAGATATTGCAGAATGCTGATATTAAAGATAATGGTTATTTTGAAACTACAATAAATACGCAAACATATTCTATGCACACTTATGTATTTAATGGAGATCAAGAATGGAAAAACGATCAAATATTTGGAGATGAAAGTGATATAGGAAAAGCTGGAATCTATGCTAAAAATATGATTTTAGTAAAAGTTAATGGAAATTTAACTATAGAAGAGGGAGTAACAGTCACAACATATCATTCATCATATGGAGGACCTAAAGGAATATTATTATATGTTACAGGAAATATAGTAAATAAAGGAACAATAAGTATGACTGCTAGAGGTGCTTATGCTAAAGGTCAGGATATTTATTTATGGGATAATAATAATGCTAATTATGAATATGTACCTGCAATAGGTGCTGAGGGTGGTCAAGCTAAAACTTTATCATTTAATGGTGGGAATTACGGTATTGCAATAAATGGTAATAATGGAAAAAACGGAAGTAATAGGCAAACAGGCGGTGGTGGAACTGGCTCAGGAAGAAATTGGATGAAAGGTATTACTATTGGAAAAGGAGCCACAGGGACGTCATATTCAGGTGGAAGTGGTTCAGGAGCAGCTAATTCAGATGGTGGTAACCATAGTGGTTGGGCAATATCAGGAAACGCAGCAGAAGATGGGGGATCAGGTTCAAATGGGGATGTTAGATCAGGAAATAATTCAGGATATGGTCAAATATCAATGGGAGGAACAGGAAATCCAAGTGGAAATTATGCCTCATATCGTATAGGACCAACAAATTATATAAAAAGAGAAGGAACAGGTGGATTATTAATAATGTATTCAAATAATTTTACAAATAATGGTACAATAGAAGCAAATGGAGTGTCTTCTAGTACAGGAAAAAGACCTAATACAAATGGAAGAATAGATCCAGGAGGAGCATCTGGAGGAGGAAGTATAAATATATTTTATAAAGGAGAATGTGGTAATAAAGGAACTATAACAGCAAATGGTGGTGCTGCAATAACTGGAGAAGGCGGTAATACAGGAGGAGCAGGAGGAAATGGTACAGTTTCAATAGGTTGTGTAGGTACTGGAACTTATGTAAGTTATGCTGACGATTAAGAAATAAGGTAGAATTAATATCTACCTTGTTTTTTTGCTATTTTTATATTTGTTATGTTTTATAATGAAAAAATTAAACTTAAATAAAAAGTGAAACTTAAATAAAAAGTATTGAATTAAAAATGGGGGTATGATATATTATAATTAGTAATATAAAGTAAACATAATAAAGAAAGGGAGATTCTAATGAAAAAGAAAATAAATTTATTTTTGTCAAATAAAAAAATGCAGATAGTATTACTTTTAATTATACT
>CANQTJ010000026.1 GCA_947626705.1 uncultured Clostridia bacterium
GAATTGATAAAACCTTCAAATAAATATACATATTTTACCAATTCTATTTACTTTTTAAAATTATTTTTTGCAAAAAAACGAAACTTAAATGCATAAATAGTTGAAATTATTGTAAAATAGTGATAATATATTTAGCATAGGCTAATAGCATTTAGTATTTAAAGGAGGTATTTTAATTTTTTCAAGTTTCAAATTAATGTTAGTGCAGAAAGGAGTTGCTTTATAAGTATGAAGCTTAGTAGTGATAAGGAACATCTTGTTTTAGACAATCAGAAACTAGTTTATTATATAGTACAGAAATTGGGGATAACTCCAAATTCTTCAGATTACGAAGATATCATTTCTATAGGTACAATTGGATTAGTAAAAGCTGCTATTACTTTTGATACATCAAAAAATATTGCTTTTTCAACATATGCATCACGGTGTATAAAAAATGAAATTTTTATGCATTATAGAAAAGCTAAAAAATATGCAAATGATATATCTATTAATGAACCTATCGGAGATAATGGTGAAGGTAAAGAACTTACTATAGTAGATTTGCTTGCAGATCCTGAGTCTGATTTTGTTAAGAGGATATTGGACAAAGAAGATTTCATTAGAGTAGTTGAAATTGTTTTAAATTGTTTAAAAGGAAAACACAGAATAGTACTTCTTTATCTAATGGCAGGTGTTTTACAAAAAGATATTGGTAAGAAACTGAACATATCTCAAAATCATGTGTCAAGAATCCAAGCAAAAGCTATTCAAAAAGTTCAAAAAATTGAAAATAAACAAGTGTATTATAAGAAGGTATTTTCTATGAGAATAGTAGAAGGTGAATACCAAATTTCTTTTTTATCTAAAGAAATTTGCAAATTCAATAAGATTTTTGCAACACTTTTACGAAATGTAACATCAGTTGAAAAATTACCAGATTTTAAAGTTAACTGTAACAGGGAACGGATTATAATTCAGATACCTGCTCATCCAGAAGCATTTTCTTTCATTGCTCAGATTATTCAAGAAATTGATGATTTCAGTATGTAGTTTATTTCTAATAAAACTATGGTACAGGCAGATAATACAGATATTCAAAGTGTTGAAACTGCTGACATAAGTAAGAAAAACAAGTTTGATGTAATACAGAAAACAATTTCCTAATGTAACTGCTGCAACTATAAACAATATTCTGGTTCTTGCTAGGAAAAAAGGACTTATAACAGCTATAAGCAGAGGCAAGTATGTAGTGAACAAACTTAAAATACCGAAAGGGCACTGCTATTGTATTTAATAGTAGTGCTTTTATCTTTTGTATGAGTAATAGGAACAAACATTAAATGTAAATGTGGCGCTCCTTCATCTATTTCAATCTTTCACGTTTAGTGAACAAATTATCAACAATAAAGTCAATATTATTGTACAAAATTGGAGTAATTAAAATTTTTATTTTTCAAGACATTTTTCAAATTTTGTGATATATTATTTATTATAAGGAATCTCTTTCTTTTAGTTTTAATTTTTGTAAAAATATGATAATATAGTACAAAAAATTATATAAATAAAAGAATATAGGAAAAATAAAATGTTAATAAATATTATTAAAGCAAAAAAGGATGATTAGTATAAATGGGCAAAAAATTATTAATAACAGAAAAGCCGTCAGTAGCGATGGAATTTGCAAAAGCTTTGAAAATAAATACAAATAGAAAAAATGGTTATCTAGAGTCAGAACAATGGATAATAACTTGGTGTGTAGGACATTTAGTAACAATGAGTTATCCAGAAAAATATGATGAAAAATTAAAGTTTTGGAGATTAGATACACTTCCATTTATTCCAAAACAATGGAAATATGAAATAATACCAAATGTTGCAAACCAATTTAATATTGTTCAAAGCTTAATGCAAAGAGAAGATATAGAAGAAATATATAATGCAGGAGATTCAGGACGTGAAGGAGAATACATACAAAGATTAGTAATGATGATGGCGAAACCAAATCCAAATGCAAAAGTAAAAAGAGTTTGGATAGATTCACAAACAGAAGAAGAAATACTAAGAGGAATAAAAGAAGCAAAAGACCAATCAGAATATGATAGTTTATCAGATAGTGCATATTTAAGAGCAAAAGAAGATTATTTAATACGGAATTAATTTTTCAAGACTACTATCAATAACACAAGGAAGAAATTTGGCAAATAAAATAAACGAAGAAAAAGCCTCAATTTCAGTAGGACGTGTTATGACATGCGTTTTAGGAATGATAGTATCAAGAGAAAGAGAAATAAGGAATTTTATAAAAACAAAATATTATAAGATTATTGGCCAATTCGGTGATGAAAATTCATATTTTAAAGCAGAATGGAAAGTAAATGAAAAATCAAAGTTTTTTGAATTATCATTGTTATATAATGAAACAGGTTTTAAAAGTATAGAAAAAGCAAAAGATTTTATAATTTCCTTAAAAGGAAAAGAAGGTATAATTACTGAACTTAAAAAGTCAAAACAAAAAGAAAATGCACCATTATTGTTTAATTTAGCAGAGATACAAAATGAATGTACAAAAAGATTTAAAATAAAACCTGACGAAACATTAGAAATAATCCAAACTTTATATGAAAAAAAACTTGTTACGTATCCAAGAACTGATGCAAGAGTTTTATCAACAGCAGTTGCAAAAGAAATTTCTAAAAATTTAAATGGATTAGCAAAAGGTTACAAAGATGAAGAAGTGCAAGGATATATAAAAAAAATGATAGGAGAAAAATATCCGACAAATAACTTGACAAAAACAAAATATGTAAATGATAGTAAAATAACAGACCATTATGCAATAATACCAACAGGGCAAGGTTATGAAAATTATGAAAAACTAACACAATTGCAAAAACAAATATATAAACTTATAGTAAAAAGATTTCTTGCAATTTTTTATCCACCAGCAGAATATAATAAAATACAAGTAACTATAAATGTAGAAAATGAAACATTTTATGCAAACGGAAAAGTATGTATAAACCAAGGATATTTAGAAGTTGCAAAACAAAATGACAAAAAAATAGAAAAAATATCCACAGAAAATGAAAAAAATGTGGAAAAAGAAGATGATTCAAATTTAGAAATCTTAAAAAAATTAAAAAAAGGGCAAAAAATAAATGTAAAAAATTATGAAGTTAAAGAAGCGGAAACCTCACCTCCAACAAGATATAATTCAGGTTCAATAATTCTCGCTATGGAAAATGCGGGAAAATTAATTGAAGATGAAGAACTAAGAGAACAAATAAAAGGGGCTGGAATAGGAACTAGTGCAACAAGGGGAGGAATTATTGAAAAACTTGAAAAAATAAAATATATTGATATAAATAAAAAGACACAAATAATTACTCCAACAAATAAAGGAGAGATTATTTATGATATAGTAAATTATTCTATGCCAGATATGTTAAATCCAAAACTTACAGCTAGTTGGGAAAAAGGATTAGATATGGTTGCAAAAAAAGAAATAAAACCCGAAATATTTATGAATAAATTAGAAAATTATATTAATTCTAAATTTAATAAGTTAGTAGTAAAGATGTAATAGGATTATAATATTATAGAAACTTTTTAAATTTTAAATATAAAAAGAAAGGTGGGAGAGCTAGTAACTATAAGCTCTCCCTAACTGCCTAACTGTTATTTGTGATAAGGGCATTTGCAACCGCCAATTTCATTGTCTACGCAGTTGTTGGGAAGTATACGGCCAAATGCTTCACGAACCTTTTGCTGCCGTATAGATGGGGTATCATCCCAATACCTACCTTTACATTGTTGACATCTTGGGTCAATGAATTTTTTAATAAAATAAGTCATAAAGTAGTCCTTTCTGCCTCTTATACATAAGAGGACTTTTGGCTGTTAGTAGTTATAATTATATTATACAGTATTTTACATAAAAAAGCAATATAAAAATTAGTTGATAATAATAATTTTTCAATTTATTCCTGCTCATTACATTCAAAAAGAATTAGTCAGGCTTTTTTCATGAGCCTCTCTCACTCAGACCCCTTCATACTTCAGGTACCGTGAGCATTCCTCATTTAAAAGCCTGACTAATTCTATTTTTCATTCCAATCGAGCGTCATAGCTTGAAAAATTGTTATTATCAACTAGATTATATTTATTATAGTTATTTATTAATTATATAACTTAATAAAAATTTTACATATTGAAAGTATACCATTTAACACATTTTTTGACAATAGGTAATTTTAAAAAATTTTTAATTAAAAATGAAAAAATAAGTAATATCAAGTGTTTTAGCCTTCTATTTTTTTATTAAGTTATATACTTAATAAAAAAGTTAGGAAGGAGAAGAACAAATGGAAAATGTAAGAGAAAACATAAGAAAAGGTAAAGGTATTACATTAATAGCGCTAGTTATTACTATAGTGATTTTGTTGATTTTAGCAGGAATATCAATAGCAGAATTAACAGGAACAGGGATATTTGCAAAGGCAAAGGAGGCAAAACAGAAATATAAAGATGCAGAGGATTTAGAAAATAAAATGTTAGCAGATTATGAAAGCCAATTAAACAGTTTAGGAAAAAGTACAGTAGGAAGTGGAGATGTAACAGGAGGAATGCAAGAAGATCAGCCACCAGCAACACAAGGACAGTCAGCAAGTGACTTAGCAAATGAAGAAAATAAGAGTGACGTTTATGGAAAGCAAGTAACAAATTATACAGTAGAAGGAGTAGATGTAAAATGGGATATTTTTTATGCAGATGAAGAAAATATATACTTAATAGCAGATGATTATATAGAAAGAAGTCAGTTGCCAGCAAAAAATGGAAAGACACCAAATGCTGGAAGTACTAGTTATCCACGAGCAGCATATTTCAGTAATGTATTAACTGAGTATCAACGGTTCAGCAGATATAACAGATGATAGAATAAAAAAGCTAAACAATAGTTATTTTAATGAGCATACTTATACAAGTACATATGATAATATGAAAGCAGTAGCATATATGTTAGATACAAGTATATGGAGTAAATTTGCAAAAGAAGACGTAGCAGACTATGCAATAGGAGGACCAACAATAGAATTGTTATTTAAGTCATATAATGCAACACATAAAACATCATATGTAGCAGGAGCAACAAGTAATTCTGGTTACCAAATAAAGGGACAAGAAGGAGATAATTGGAGTAATACTAAAGGTAATATGTTAAAAACAGAAAAACCATATGTAATAAAGGATAATACATATATGCCTTCAACGTGGCTTGCTAGTCCGTCTGGCAGTGCCACCAACTGCATGCTAGTCGTGGGTTTAAGAAACGATACATGGAGCGACTTAGGGTACCAAGCTTGTAACTACGAAGACACAGGAGATGGTCATTTCCGCCCACTAGTTTGTCTAAAATCTGGTATCCACTTGGAAAAAAGTGATGATGGAAATTATGAGATAGTTGATCACTGATATCCGGACACTTTTTACCAAACATAGTGAAATCGGTAGTTTTAAAAAATAGCATCTTATAAAAAAACCGAAACTTAAAAAAATATCTTCCATTTATATTAAATATATAGTATAATAAATAAAAATTAACAGGAGAAGGTATAATGAACACTATAATAGGAGAATTTGGAAAATCAAAAAAATTTATAGATTTAAGTAAAAGGATAGAAAAAATAGGAGGCCCGATATCAATATCGGGCTTAACAAGCGTTGGAATAGCACAAGTAATATCAGCTATAAATTCTTATAATAAAAAACCAATTTTATATATTACATATAATGAAATACAAGCAAAAAATATATATGAAAATATAAAAGCATTTGAAAGTGAAAAAGTAACTTTTTTCCCTAAAAAAGAAATAGTAACTTATGATTATGTAGCAGAGAGTAAAGATTTGCCTTATGAAAGAATAGAAACATTAAACAAAATTAAAGAAAAAAAGGATTTAATAGTAGTAACAACAATAGAAGCGATAATGCAGAAATTACCTACAAAAGAAAAGTTATTTAATGATATATTAGAATTTAAAATAGGAGATATATGTAATTTAGAAGATATAAAAAGAAAATTAATCAATTTAGGGTATTCAAGATATGACTTAGTAGAAGGAAAAGGACAATTTAGTATAAGAGGAGGAATTATAGATATATCTAATGATGAAAAAACAGGTATAAGAATAGAACTATGGGGAGATGAAATTGATTCAATAAGAAATTTTAGTATAAATAGTCAAAGATCCATAAATACTTTAGAAAAAGCTAAAATATATCCAGCACATGAATATATTTTAGAAGATAGTATTGAAAATATATGTAAAAAAATACAAAAAACAATTGCAGATGACAAAAAAGAAGAAATAATTGAACAAGATATAGAACAGATAAAGGCTGGAAATTATATAAGTAAAATAGACAAATATTTTAATGAATTTTACGGAAAACAAGAAAGTTTAATAGATTATCTAAGCAATAAATATTTGATAATATTAGAAGATATAAATAAAATTGAGCAAAGAGAACTAAATATTTTACAAGATATAGAAAATTTAAGTAAAAATTTGATTGAAAAAGAAAAAATAGTACCAGAAGCTTTAACAAGAATATCAATGATTGAAACTGAAAGCTTAGAAAATAAAAATCAAATAATATATTTAGAAAAGCAAGATACAATAACTAAAAAACAAGCAGAAAGATATAATTTTCAGTATAGGGAAATTAATTACTATAAAAGTGAAATTGAAAATTTATTTGAAGATATAAAAAATTGGAAAAAAGATAAAAAAAATATATATATAATGGTATCAACAAAAGAAAAAGCAAATAAGTTAAAAGAAATATTACAAAAAGAAAATATACTATGTAAGATAGAAGAAAAATTAGATAAAACTATAATTGTTAAATCAACAGAAAATATAGTAACAATATCTATAGGAAAGCTAACAGAAGGATTTGAAAATTTTGAGATTAACCAAATTGTTGCATCAGCTGATGAATTGATAGATGGTGGTAAAAAGAAAAAGACATTTAATAATCAAGCATTTAAAGAAGGAGAAAAAGTAGTATTTGCAGATTTAAAAGTAGGAGATTTTGTAGTACATAAAAATTATGGAATAGGTATTTTTGTAGGTGTAAATACTATTACTGCTGATGGTACAACAAAAGATTATATAAAGTTAAAATATAAAAATGATGATATTTTGTACATACCAACAAATCAACTAGATACAATAAGAAAATATATAGGAGGAGATGCAATAAATCCACCTATAAGCACATTAGGAAGCAAAGATTGGATAAAAACAAAAGAAAAAGTTAAAAATAATTTAAGAGCAGTCGCAAAAGAGTTGATAGAATTGTATGCAAAAAGGGAAAAAGCAAAAGGATATGCATTTTCAAAAGATACAACATGGCAACACCAATTTGAAGAACAGTTCCCATATCAAGAAACACAAGACCAATTAAGATGTATAGAAGAAGTAAAAAAAGATATGGAAACACAAAGACCAATGGATAGGCTCTTATGTGGAGATGTAGGATATGGAAAAACAGAAGTAGCAATCAGAGCAGCATTTAAAGCTGTAATGGATCACAAACAAGTTGCATATTTAGTTCCAACAACAGTACTTGCACAACAACAGTATGAAGAATTTAGAGATAGAATGAAAGAATTTCCAATAAAAGTTGAAATTTTAAACAGATTTAAAAGTAAAAAATATCAAGATGATGTAATAAAAAAATTAAAGTTAGGAGAAGTAGATATTGTAATTGGAACTCATAGATTGTTAAGCAAAGATGTGGAATTTAAAGATATAGGACTTTTAATAATAGATGAGGAACATAGATTTGGAGTAAAGGCTAAAGAAAAGATTAAACAATATAAATCAAATATAGATGTATTAACAATGACAGCAACACCAATACCAAGAACAATGCACATGTCAATTGTAGGAATTAGAGATATGTCAGTAATATATGAACCACCACAAAATAGAAAACCAGTTCAAACCTATGTATTAGAATATGATAGTGAAGTAGTAAAAGAGGCCATTACAAAAGAGTTAGAAAGAAATGGACAGGTATTTTATATATATAATAGAGTAGAAACAATACAAAAGAAAGCCGATGAGATAGCAAGATTAGTTCCAGAAGCCGAAGTTGCGTATGCTCATGGACAAATGACAGGAACACAAATTGAAGACATAATGAAAGATTTTATTGAAAGGAAATCCAATGTATTAGTCTGTACAACAATATTGGAATCTGGAATAGACATACCTAATGCAAATACTATAATAGTAGAAAATGCAGATAGAATGGGATTAGCAGCACTATATCAAATTAGAGGAAGAGTAGGAAGGTCAGATAGACAGGCATACGCATATATAACTTACAGAAAAGACAAAATGCTATCAGAAGAAGCAGATAAAAGATTGAAAGCTATAAAAGAATTTACGGAATTTGGTTCAGGATTTAAAATAGCTATGAGAGATTTAGAAATAAGAGGAGCAGGTAGTTTGCTTGGAGAAATTCAATCAGGACACTTAGAACAAGTTGGTTATGATACATATTGTAGCTTATTAGATGAAGTTGTAAAAGAAATGCAAGGAATTGAAATAGAACCAGATATAGATATACAAATAGATTTAAATGTTACAAGTTATATACCAGATGAATATATACCGGATTCATCACAAAAAATAGAAATATACCAAAACATTGCATTATGTAAAAATGAACAAGATATACAAAATATAATTGATGAAATAATAGACAGATTTGGAAATATGCCTTTAGAATTAGAAAATTTATTAGATATAGCAAGAATTAAGTATCTAGCAAAAGCACAATATATAAGTAAAATAGCAAGTAAAAGAACATCAGTAGTATTTACTTATGAACCAAATAAATTTGATGTTGATATTCCAAAATTAATTACGAAATACAATAATAGAATAAAATTTTCGCCAGGAATAAAACCTATGATTACATTTGAAATAGGTACTACAAATGAAAGACAGATATTAAATGATGTCATAGAATTTTTAAATTTTAAAATTTAAGTTTCGGTTTTTCTAATTATAGAATAAGCCCTTCTTAATAGAAGGGCTTAAAATTTAATAAAATTAAAAAAATATGGTAACAATAAAATAAAAGGAGAGAATTTATGCAAATAATTTCAAGTAAAGAAAATGAATTTATAAAGCACATTAAAAAATTAAAAGATAAAAAATATAGAGATATAAATAAGGAATTTGTTATTGAAGGGATAAAAATAATAAAAGAAGCGATTGAAGAAAATGCCAATATAAAGCAAATAATAATATGTGATAATTGCCAAAACTTAGGAATAATACCAAAAGACTTAATGTATGAAATAGCTAAATATGAATGTATATATGTAACAGAAAATATTTTAAAATCAATATCAGATGTAAATACACCGCAAGGTATTTTAGCAATTATAGGAATAGAAAATGAAGAAAAACAAATTGATTATACACAAGACATTATTGTAGCATTAGATGATATACAAGATCCAGGTAATTTAGGTACAATACTAAGAACAGTAGACAGCATAGGATTAAAACAAATACTTGTATCAAAAGGAACTGCAGATTGTTATAATCCAAAAGTAATACGCTCAACTATGGGGGCTATTTTTAGAATAAAAATAATAGAATGTGAAGATTTATTACAGACTTTAAAAGAAGTAAAAAAGCATAAATTTGAAGTTGTTACAACTTCATTACAAACAGAAAATAGTATATATGAAATAAAATACAATAAAAAAGCTATAGTTATTGGTAATGAAGCAAATGGAGTAGATAAACAAATAAGAGAAATATCAGATATACAAATTAAGATTCCAATGTTAGGAAAAACGGAAAGCTTAAATGCATCTGTTGCAACAGGAATAGTATTATATGAATACGTAAGGCAAAAACTTAATTTAAATATATAATATTGTTAAAAAACATTATCCAGTAACTAAAAAACAAAACTTAAATAAAAAATTACTTGTAAAAAAAATAAGTAATTGATATAATAAATATGAAATTATTAAACAAAAAAATATAGCTACAAACCAAATAAAGTCAGAGGAGAAAAAAGGTAGAAAAATAATTTTTTACACCTAATTTTAGCCTTAAGAAGGGAAGAAAAAAGTATGAAAAATAAAAAGGTAATAATTATAGTTGCAATAATAATAGCAGTGATAATAGGAATATCAACATATTATATAGTAAAAAGAAACATACAAAAAAACAGAGAATATGAAATAGAGCAAATATCAAATTATAAATATTTTGTAGCTAGAGAAAATGATAAATATGGTGTAATAAATACACAAGGAAATGAAATAATACAATTTAAATATGAGGATGTAAAAATACCAAATCCAGAAAAAGATGTTTTTATATGCTATGAAGGCGAAAAAACAGTAATTTTAAATGAAAATGGAGAGCAAATATTTACACAATATAATAATATACAACCATTAAGACTAAAAAATATATCTAGTGATTTAATGTATGAAAAAACTATCTTAAAATATGAACAAGATGGAAAATATGGAATAATAGATTTTAGCGGAAAGCAAGTTACTAAAGCAATATATGAAGAAATTGATACATTACAATTTAAAGAAGGAGAATTATTAGTTAAAGAAAACGGAAAATATGGTGTAATTAATATAAAAGGAGCTACTTTAGTAGAAGCAAACTACGACAAAATTGAAACCGACAGATTTTATGACGAAGAAAATGGATATAAAGATGCAGGATATATTGTAAGTAATACCACAGCAGAAGGATATAGATATGGATATGTAAACATAGAAGGAAAACAAATATTAGAAACTAAGTATAATGATTTATATAGAATAGTAGATAAAAAAGGTAAAGATATATACTTAATTTGTGCAGAGAATGGAAAATATGGTGTAATAAAAAACGGAAAAAAAATTATAGAAAATGAATATCAATCATTAACTTATATGCAAAGTAATGATACATTAATTGCATTAAAAGGAAAAAAATACGGAGTAGTATCTATAGAAGGAAAAGAAATAGTACCATTTGAATATCAACAAATAGATATATCAGGAGAATATATACATGCAACAGACACAGATGGACACATAAAAATATTTGATGCAGATGGAAAAGAAACAGATATAAATGAGAACGTATCAATAATAAATATAGAAAATACAGATTATGAAATATATATTGAATATATAAATGAAAAAACAACATATAGTATTTATAATAAACAAGAAAAGATAACAAAAAATGAATATGCTTATATACAATATTTATATAATAATTATTTTATTGTATGTGATAATGATGGTAATTTAGGAATTATAGATGACAAAGAAAATATAAAGTTAGACTTTAATTATAGTTCAATGCAAAAAATAGATAATACAGAAATGATACAAGCATTAAACAAAGACACAAAAGAAACAGAAATATATTCTAAAGATATAGAAAAAATATGTGAACTAAGAGATGCAATAATAGAAAACAATGAAGGATATATAAAAATATATAACGATAAAGAAATAAAATATATATCAGATGAAGAAAAAGAAGTAAATAATACAGAAGTTTTAAAAAACAATAAAATATTTGCAAAGAAATCTGGAAATAAGTGGGGATTTGTAGATATACAAGGAAATAAAATAATAGATTATAAATATGAAAGAGTTACAGAAATAAACGAATATGGTTTTGCAGGAGTACAACAAGATGGAAAATGGGGAGTTATAAATGATGCTGGACAAACTATAATAGAACCAACATATAAAATAGATAATTATCAACCAATATTTATTGGGAAGTATTATAAAGTAATTTATGGTAATGGAGAAGTTTATTATACAAAATAATTTAAGTTTAGATTTTTCATAAATCAATATTATATAATTAAATATAATTAAAAAAACGAAAATTAAAAAACAAAATAAAAAATTGTAATTTTTATTTTTATATGTTATAATTTAAAAAATTTCAGATGAAAGAAATAAAAATAGAGGTGTAATATATGAATCAAATACTTTCAACCAGTATGCCAATTAATGACAAAAAAAATAAAATAAAATATAAAAATAATAAACCAGTAGATATAAAAAACATATTGAAATTTTTTGCAATATCAATATTAATATTTGGAACTCTAGTAGCTGGAACAGGAGTATATGCAATATATAAAAGCCAAATTGAAAAGAAAGATGAAAATTTAGAACCAACAATATCAATAGAAAATAAAACTGAAACATCAATATTGTTAAAAGTAACACATTCAAAAAATATAGAAAAAGTAGAGTATAATTGGAATAATGAAGATAAAATAGTTGTAAATGGAAAAGGTGGACAATACTTAGAAGAAGAAATAGAATTACCAGCAGGAACAAATACGTTACATGTATTAGTACAAGATGAAGAAGGAAAAGAAATAAAATATGAGAAACAATACGAATTAGAAAGTAATATAAATTTTGAAGTTTCAGAAAATAAAATAAAAATAACGTATAATGGACAAAAACAGATTTCTTATATGACATATAAATGGGACGAAGAAGAAGAAAAAACAATAGAAATTAATGATACAAAAATAGAACAGGAGCTAGAAGCACTAAAAGGATTGCACACATTAACAGTATCTGTTATTGACGAAAATAATAAAAAAGATACAAAATCACAAAAAATAAATGGAGTATCAAAGCCACAGGTAACTATCGACTTAGATGAAGAAACAAGAGAGCATTTTGTAATATATGCATCTGATGATAATAAAATAACAAAAATTGAAATTAGATTAGACCAAGATGACAATAAAAGATACGAATTAAATTTAGAAGATAAAGACTTAAAAGAATTACAATATACACTTCCAATAGATTTACAAACAGGAGAAAACTTTATAGAAGTAAAGGTATATAACGATAAAAATATTAGTAATGAGTCTGTTGCAAGATATACAAAACAATAAAAATATAGTTTATATTAATGGTAGAAATGAACAGTAAAACAAAGGAGGAAAAATGATACAAGAAATATATATAATTGATGATGATGAATCTTCTATATTAGTATTTAGAGAACTATTCAAAAATGACCCAGAATATAAATTTATAAGTGTAACATCAGACAAAATTGACATAGCACTAAAAAATATACCTTCAATAATAATAGTAAATGAAGATGCAATAGAAGTAAATGTACTTGAATTATGTAAGAGAATAAGAAGAGATGAAGATAACAGTATAACACCGATAATAGTAGTTTCATCAAATTCTATAAAGGAACATAGAATAGAAATACTTAAGGAATCAGTTGAATATTATATAAAAAAACCAGTAAATGAACAATACCTTTATTTTACAATAAAAAATTTAAGTAGACTAATAGCAATAAATAGAAGAATAAGTCCTTTAACAGGATTACCAGGAAATGTACAAATACATGCAGAATTAAAGAAAAGAATTGCAAATAATGAAGAATTTTCTGTATTATATCTAGATTTAGATAACTTTAAAGCATATAATGACATATATGGTTTCTTAAAAGGAGATGAAATAATAAAATTTACAGCCGAAACAATAATAAAATGTGTACATTCGAATATGCCAGAGAATTCTTTTGTAGGACATATAGGAGGAGATGACTTTATAGCAATTGTTCCAACATTACATTGTGAAGAAATTTGTGAAAGTATTATAGCAAATTTTGACTATCAAGTAACAAAATTTTTTACACAAGAAGACATTGAAAATGGATACATAGAAGTTGCAAATAGAAAAGGAATAATAGAACAGTTCCAACTAACGTCAATATCAATAGGTGTAGTTGTAGCTGATAATGGAAGATTTTCAAATATGCTTGAAATTGGAGAAGTTGGTGCACAGGTAAAACATTTGGCAAAATCTGTTATAGGAAGTAGTTATTCTATTGATAGAAGAAAATAAATTATTAAAATAAAATCTAAAATACATATTTATTTTTAGTAACAAGTATTAAATTAATATAGTAATAAAAAAATAAACTCTTAATATATTTATATTAAGAGTTTTTAAATATTAAAGAAATTTAAAGTTCTTAAATATGTATTAATGCAAAAGAATTAGATTTTTTAAATAATTATAAGGAGGAAAGATGTTTACAATAAATAAAAAAAGAGTGAATATAATCATTATTTGTTTAGTATTAGGAATATTTACATATTATTATGAAAGTGCAAAAATAGATTTTGAAAAAGAATCAGTGCCAACAACTTCTACACCTGTATCAAATAAAGTTATAGTAATTGATGCAGGACATGGCATTCCAGATGAGGGAGCTGAAAGTAGTAGAGGAACGACTGAAGCACAAACAAATTTAAAAATAGCATTGAAAGTTCAAAATTTATTAGAGCAAAGTGGATGCACAGTAATTTTGACACGTTCTGATGAAAATGCAATTTATGATTTAGATAAAAATACTTTAAGAGAAAAAAAAATATCTGACATTAGAAATAGAGTAAAAATAGGAAATACATCTTCAGCAGATATTTTTGTAAGTATTCATTTAAATAAAATACCACAACAACAATATTGGGGTTGGCAATGTTTTTATAATACTAAAAATGACAAAAGTATAAATTTAGCAAAGAAAATACAATCAAATTTAAATAGTGCTATACAAAAAGATAATAAAAGAATAGCAATGAAATTAGATACAGTTTATATTATGAAACATGTTGAGATTCCAATTTCAATTGTTGAATGCGGATTCTTGTCAAACCCAGAGGAAGAACAACAATTATTAGAAGATGAATATCAAAATAGACTTGCTTGGGGTATATATAATGGAATTATAGATTATTTTAATGAAGAATAGCTTAAGCTGTTCTTTTTTAGGTTAAATAGTAACAACAAATATAAAAAAATGAATTATACTATAATTTTTTTATAAAATTTTGTTTCACATCATTGACACATATGTTACTATTCACAGCCGATTTTAAATAAAAGCTTGTAATATTGCTGTAATCAAAACTTAATATAAATTTTTTTGT
>CANQTJ010000027.1 GCA_947626705.1 uncultured Clostridia bacterium
TTTTCAAAGCATTTAAATAAGCAGATGAAGAATTATTAAAAACACCAGTAACTAAATCGACACCATCAGGATTAACCATAGGTATAATATAAATAGATGTAGAATTAAATAAATTTCTTATAGAATAACCGTATAAGTTTGAATTATTATTATATGCTATACAATATTCTTCAATAAATTTCATAAGCAAAACACTTGTAATCCATTCATTTGCATGTATAGAAGCAGAATAAAGAACTTTTTTTGCTCCATTTCCTAATTTGACTGCATAAATTTTTTTCCCTAAAACACTATTTCCAATAGATTGAATATTTAAAAAAGGATAATTACGATTTAATAAAACAAGATTTTGAAACATTAAGGAAGAATTATAATTGACATTTGTAGGAACAATACTCATATAAAATCACCTAAAATATAGTATGAAATAAATTATAAATGTTGATAAAAATAATAAAATATAGTATAATAATAAAGGTAATATGGGGATGTAATGGTTTCGACATATTACTAGAAAAATAGATAGCAAGTAGTGGATTCTCGTTGGCCACTTAAAAAAACGGGAAATTAAAAATAAACGCTGATAACGAAGAATTAGCATACGCTGCCTAATTGTGGCGTCATCTTTTTTAGATAGCCTACTGATTTAAAAAAGGTGTTAATTAAAGTAGGAAACAAAACTATTTTTGCTTTAGAAATAGTGGGTATTTTTATAAAGCTATGTTTTTAGTTAGCCTGTTTGTCGGCGAATTAAAGATGAAAATAAAAGATAAAATAAACTTGTAGAAGTCTATTTGGAAAGTATTATGGACAGGAGTTCGACTCTCCTCATCTCCACCAATAAATAAAATCTATAAATTGTTGAAATATCAATAAAAATAAAGATTTTTATATTTAAAAATAATGCAATTTTAATGCAACTAACTTATTTTTATATTATTTCTGAATAAATATTCTTCTAATTTTTCATCTTCTTGTGCTTCGAATTTATCTAAAACAGACGCATAGGTGTTTAAAGTAGTTTGTATATTTTTATGTCCTAATTTTTTTGAAAGAACTTTTATATTCATACCAGCTTCAATACAACGAGTAGCATATGTATGTCTTAACATATGATTATGTAAGTTATCTGCAATATTATATTTTTGATTTAGTCTTGAAAGATAGGAATTTATTTCATATGGTTTTATTATTTCTTTTGTTGTTATATCACAAAACAACAAATTATATTTGTTTTTAATACAATCATTTTATCTATAATTTCTTTAATTGTGGAATTAATCACTATAGACCTTTTTGAATTTAATGTTTTAGTTTTATTTCCTAAAATAGTTTTATCGTTTTCATCTCTGGTCATTGTTTGAGATACATATATATAATTATCATCAATATCATTTAATTTTATTGCTAAAACTTCTCCAATTCTCATACCAGTAAACAACATTAGTAAAATAATATTTTTATATGGTGTTTTTTCGTTTGAAAGTGCTTCTAAAAACTTTTTTTCTTCTTCAATCGATAAAGATATTATTTCTCTATCTAATTTATCTGATTTTGGCTTTTTAACTTCTTCAAATAACATAGGTTTTTTTATTATATAATCTCTTTCAACAGCTCTTCTAAAAGTTTGTCCTAATAATTGATAAATTTTTTCAATAGTAGTATTAGCGTAAATATTAATAGTCTTTAAGAAATTTTTTATGTCTTTTGCTTTTATTTTTTGAATTGGCATATTTGCAATATCTCCAGATTCTATATATCTAAGTGTATAAGTTGCTCTTTTATAGGTGTTAGAAGATATTTCATTAGTAGCTCTTTTATCTTCGACAATTTCTTTTGCAAGTTCAATTAAAGTTACATCATTTTTTCAATGTAGCTTTGAGTTTGGATTTGAGATAAGGCAGTAGTCATTTTTTCTTTAACTTCTTTTCTAGTATTGCCATATAAAGATTTACGATTTAATGAACCATCTGCTTTTCTTCCAGCAGTAAACTGACCAACCCATTTATTTAATTTTTCAGAATAATATATTGTTCCTTCTCCATTACCTCTTTTTGACATAAAAAAACCTCCTTAAACAAAAATTTGGTACTTGTATAAGAAAGTTTGTTATTATATAATATAAATACAAACTATTTATACAAGTAGTAGGTAATAGGTAACATACAAACTTTGGTCGGGGGAGTATGTTATCTATTTTTTATTATTTGACAAAATATAAAAAATAGTGATATAGTAACTATGCCTTTCTCAAGGTGGAAAGGAGGGTTGTTTCTTAATGAGAGAACTATTAGAAGTGCTAAAGCTTTATTTGATTTACTTAATTGTAAAGCACTTAAGTGAGTAGCACAAAGGAAAAGACTAGGTATGCATTTGGTGGCTACCTAGTCTTTTTAAGTTTCTCATTCAAGAACTATTATCGACGTCTTGATGTTATTATAACATCTATTTTATAATATGTCAAATTTAATATTTTATACTAGGATTTTATATGTTTTTATATAGGAAAGTTCTCCGAATTTCCTATTTTGGTTATATTATTTTTTAATAAAATATTGTACTATAACTTTTAATATAAGAAAATAAAAAAAAGTATTTACAAAAGATATATAAAATGATAAAATTTAAAACAGAAAAAGTAAAAACAAAGTTACATAATAAAAGAAAAATCTGTACAAAATAAAACAAAAGAAATGGGGGAAAACAAATGAAATTAAAAAAAGAAAATAAAGGAATTACATTAGTAGCACTTGTTATAACAATAATTTTGTTAATAATATTAGCAGGAATATCAATAACCCAATTAACAGGAAATGGATTATTTGAAAATGCAAAATTGGCGAAAGAAAAGTATTTTAATGAACAAGAAAAAGAAAATAAAACTTTAGCAAGTTATGAAGAACAAATAAGTGAATATGTAGGAAATGGAAGAGATAATAATTATAGTTCTATAGAATTAGATTATGATAATTCAGTAGATGTATCATCATATACATCTGAAGATAATAAATTTACATTTACTAGTGGAGGTTTTTTAGTAGTAGAATATAAGGAAACACAAACTACTGAAACTAGATTGTGTTATATAAATATAAGTGGATATCCATTTACTCCTGCATTATCCGATAATGAATGGGGAATTCCTGAACATTTCTCTACTATTGTTAATAAAGACCAAACAGTATATTTTACATTTTCTCATACTACAAATAATGTATTGAAGGCATATTTTATACCATTTAAAAAATGATATGTGATATAAAAGAAATAATTTTATTGCAATTTTATGTAAAATATGGTATAATTTTTAAGCATGGGATATCCCATATCTGTATAAGGTACGCTTATTAAGCATTAAGGAGGAAAAAGCATGAAGAATTTAATACTAGTACCGAAGGGCAAGTCTCCATTAAAAGTTTTGGAAGAAATGGGAGAGCAGACTCGAAATTCTTGGATTTATTTCCACAGGAATGCAGTAGACAGCATGTTTGATGACGCCGATAGAGCCTTTTGTCGGCCAAAAGATTCAATGTTTTGTATTTGGAACAAGTCTAACGAAGATATAATTCTTAGACTTGATATCAAAACATTAGAGAGTTACAGTAATCCAGAATGGATTAAAACTCTAAATATTGAGTCATCTAACATAGCATTTAGGTGTGAGCCTGCTGACCCAGATGAAGTAATTTTTATTAAAATGATGGAAGAATAATTTGTCTTAAAAGAAATAAGCTTTGCTATTGGGCAAAGCTTATTTCTTTTTGCAATTATAATTATTTAAAAATATTGTATCTCAGCAAATCTTACAAGAAATGCTGAGATACAAAGGGAAGTTTAATTATCTGGATATCCGGGTCTATCATCTAAGCAAAAGTATTCATTGGCAATCTTTTTGTAAACAGTTCCCTGTTTAAATTCTGCCTGAAATACCAAATTGGCAGGAACAGGTATTGTTTCATGATAGTAGTTAAACAAGCACAGAAATGCATTGTTTAAACACTGCTCTGTTGGAACAACGTTATCATCATTTACTTTTTTTATTGTTATAGGATGATACCCCTGCTTTAAAACTCCATCAAAAGTGTTACAGAAGTACTTGGAACGCATTCTGTTAAGCACTACATATCCAATATATTGCTGAGCTTCATCATTCAGATTTCCGCCTTCAGCATATATCAGTTTACCCAATTGATATTTAAACCAATCGGGTATATCTATGTCTACTACATTTGAGCGTTCCTCAAAACAGTGTCTATGTAAATAATTAAATTGCGAAACTCTTATTTCTGTTGCAATTTTGTTTTTGTGCTTTGAAAAATTTGTATACTCAATGCATGGTTGTAAATCCATAGTTTTGCTTAAAACAATTGGCTCACGCATGTTTTGGCAATATTGTAACAATTTTATATCAGCTATTGCAAAAATGCAAACGCTGAAGATTAATAGAGCTCCTTCAATAAACCTAATACACCGCCACATTTTTTTATTTTTTTTCATTTTGTTTTCCTCCTTAAGTGTTTTTTAACTTCCCTTTACAGTATAGGTTTTATACTATTATTATACCATATTTAACATAAAATAGCAAATTATGTATTCATTGAAATAAAATAGTGGTAATTATAAACTTTAATTTACATATAATCTAAAGAAATAGAAAAATTGTTTAGATAATTTAGAATAGAAGAATCTGTAGAAAAACAAAATTTTATTTTATAACTACAAAGTGTTTGAAATTTTTTACCAAACAGTTTATTAATTTCATTTTTACCATATTTACCATCACCAATAATAGGATATCCAATGTGAGCTAGCTGAGCACGAATCTGATGAGTTTTACCTGTTTCTATTTGAACATCTAAAAGACTTGTATTATTGTTATATGTTTCTAATACAGTATAAGATGTAATAATTTTTACATAACCTTTTTTAAAATTATCCGAAATATAAACTCTTGATTTTTTATTATCTTTAAAAAGATATGATTCAATTTTTTGAGATTTTACGTTAGGAATACCATAGACTAAAGCTAAATAATGTTTCTCAATTTCATGTTTCTTAAATTTTTCTAATAAAATATTTAAGGCTTTTTCATTTTTAGCAAATATTATTAGACCTGTTGTATTTCTATCAAGTCTATGACAAGGCATAGGTTTATATATGCAGTTTTCATATAATTTATGTACTATAGTAGTTAAAGAGTTTTCGCCAGTAACTTCAATATTAATTGGTTTATTAATAACTAAAATATTATCATCTTCATATTTTATATCTAAATTTAAATTATACTTATTATATAGCAAGTCATCTGAGATATAAACTAAAATTTCATCTCCTTCAAAAATATTAATATCTTTATTTATACGTTTGCCATTTACTTTAATATCTTTTTTTCTAAGAGTATTACAAAATAAACCAAAAGATAAGTTTGGAATATTGTCTATTAAAAATTTATTTAATTTTTTTCCATTATATTTTTTACTTACAATTAACTTTTTCATAAAATTATATGCTCCATTTAAAATAAAAAAATTTTTTTTATAATAATTATTATGTTACTTAGTCAGATATAATAAACAAAGATATTATTAAGCATTGTTATTTTTAGGCTGACTATTAATAATTATATAAAAAAATGGCAAAAAAAACAATACACTTATTGATTTTTACATAAAAATGAATTATAATTTTATACATATTTAAGAGTAATAATGCATAAGACGTAAAAATTTATCTAATCAAATTTTTATATCTGTATGTACTTTTTTGTAAAAAGAGAAAGGAATACAAAATGAAAGCTATAGAAATAAGAAATAAATATTTAAATTTTTTTAAAAATAATGGACATTCAATTATACCATCAGCTCCATTAATACCGGAAAATGACCCATCTGTATTATTTACAACAGCAGGAATGCAACCTTTAGTGCCATATCTTTTAGGAGAAAAACATCCTTCAGGAACAAGATTGACAGATTATCAAAAATGTGTAAGAACTAATGATATTGATGAGGTAGGAGATAATAGACATTTAACATATTTTGAAATGCTTGGAAATTGGTCATTAGGGGATTATTTTAAAGAAGAATCAATTAAAATGAGTTTTGATTTTTTAACAAAAGAGTTACAAATACCTGTGGAAAAATTATCAGTAACAGTATTTGCAGGAGATGAAGATTGCCCAAGAGATAATTTGGCAGCAGAGTGTTGGAAAAAAGCTGGAATACCAGAAGGTCATATATATTATTATGGAAAAGATGATAATTGGTGGATTGCAGGGGAAGAAGGACCATGTGGACCAGATACTGAAATGTATTATGATACTGGAAAGACACCTTGTGGACCAAATTGTCAACCGAATTGTGATTGCGGAAAATATGTTGAGATATGGAATAACGTATTTATGGAGTATTTTAAAAGTAAAGATGGAAAATATACAAAACTATCACAACAAAATGTTGATACAGGTTTAGGGTTAGAAAGAATGGCAATGCTATTACAAGGAAAAGAAACTCCTTTTGATACTGAAATTTTTAAACCTATTATGGATAAATTGCTTGAACTAGAAAAAGTAGATATTATAGAAAGTAGAAGAATAATAGCAGAACATTTACGTTCAAGTATGATGATAATATCAGATGGTGGAAGACCAAGTAATGTCGATAGAGGTTATGTTTTAAGAAGATTAATTCGTAGAATGGTTAGACATCTTAACAAATTGCAAATAGATTTACAAGAGATTGCAAATTTAATTGATATAAATATAGATAATTTAAAAGAAATGTATCCTGAATTAACTAAAAATCGTGAAATAATAAAATCTGTAATTATAGAGGAAAAAAATAAGTTTGTAAAAACTTTAACACATGGAGAAAAAGAATTTCAAAAAGAAATGAATAATACAAAACAGCAAGGAAAAAATATAATAGATGGTAAAGTTGTATTTAAATTATATGATACTTATGGATTTCCACCAGAAGTAACAAAAGAATTGGCAGAAGAAAATAATATGGAAGTAGATATGAAAAAATTTGAAGAATTATTTAAAGAGCATCAAGAAAAATCAAGAGTGGGTTCAGAACAGAAGTTTAAGGGAGGATTAGCTGAACAAAATGAAATAACTATTTCATATCATACAGCAACACATTTATTAAATGCAGCACTAAAAGTTGTTGTTGGGCCAGATGTACATCAAAAGGGTTCTAATATAACGACAGAAAGAATGAGATTTGATTTTAGTTGTGACCATAAGTTGACAGATGAGGAGAAAAAGCAAGTAGAAGATTTAGTAAATGATTGGATTAAACAAGGACTAGATGTAACGATAGAAGAAATGAAAAAGGAAGACGCAATAAAATCAGGGGCAGAATGTATGTTTATAGAAAAATATCCTGATATTGTTACAGTATATTCAATAGGTAATGTATCAAAAGAATTATGTGGAGGACCTCATGTCAAAAATACTAGAGAACTTGGAACTTTTAAAATTAAGAAAGAAGAAGCAAGTTCAGCCGGAGTAAGAAGAATAAAGGCTATTTTAGAAAAATAAATTTATTTGTATAAATTTTAGAAAGGAAAGAAAATGGAAGATTGTATATTTTGTAAAATAATAAAAGGAGAAATACCTTCAAGTAAAGTATATGAAGATGATGAAATATTAGCATTTAATGATATAAATCCAGCTGCACCAATTCATATATTAGTAATACCAAAGAAGCATATAGCTTCATTAGCAGATATGGAAAAAGAAGATGAAAAAATAGTTGGAAAAATTTATGGTGTTATAAATAAAATAGCAGAAGAACAAGGATTTAAACAAAATGGATATAGAGTAATTGTAAATTGTGGAAAAGATGCAGGTCAAGAAGTAATGCACTTACATTTTCACATATTAGCAGGAGCAAAATTTGGCGAAAAAATTATATAAAAACCTGTTTTTAGAAATATAAAAGGAGGAAACAATGCCAAACTGGACTGAAGAACAAAAACAAGCAATATATGAAAAAAACTCTAATTTATTAGTAGCTGCTGCTGCACGGAAGTCGGAAAGACGGCTGTATTAGTTGAAAGAATAATAAATAAAGTAATAAATGAAAAAATTGATATAGATAAATTGTTAGTAGTAACGTTTACAAATGCAGCAGCATCTGAAATGAGGGAAAGAGTATTAGATGCAATATATAAAAAATTAGATGAAGACCCAGAAAATGAAAACTTACAAAGACAAATAACATTATTAAATATGGCAAATATTTGTACAATAGATTCTTTTTGTTTAGATATTGTAAAAAATAATTTTTATGAATTAGAAAATATATCTCCAAATTTTAGAATAGCAGATACGCCTGAAATAGAGTTATTAAAACAAGAAATATTAGATGAATTATTTGAGAGCAAATATATTTCAGGTGATGAAGATTTCACAAAATTAATAAATACATATACAAATTATAGAGATGATACACCTTTAAAGGATTTGATATTAAATATATATAGTTATATAAGTTCAAATCCATATCCTCAAAAATGGTTAAATGAAAAAATAGAAATGTTTAATATTAAAGATAAATTAGAACAAGATTTTAGTAAAACTATATGGGGAAAAGTATTATTAAAAGATATGCAAGATGAAGTTGAAGATGATATAACAATATTAGAAGATGTAAAAGAAGGCTTAAATCAAAATAAAGAATTAGAGGTATTTAGACAAATAATTGAAAGTGATATAAAACAATTAAAAATATTAGAACAAAATTTAGACAATTGGGATAAATCATACGAAATATGTCAAAATATTAAGTTTACAATATGGTCAAGAGTAAAAGTAGAATCAGAAATAAAAGAAGAAGCAAAGAATATAAGAAATAGTGTAAAAGAAAAATTTTATAAAAAGAAAAATAGAATTTTTGTATCAAATTCGCAACAATCCTATAAAGATATACAAGATATGTATGAAATATTAAAAAAATTAGAAAATTTAATTTTGCAATTTGATGATATATTTTTAAAAAAGAAAAGAGAAAAAAATATAGTAGATTTTACAGATATAGAACATTTAGCATTAAATATTTTAGTAAAAGGAATTGATAACAAAGGAAATATAATAAAAACAGAAATAGCAAAAAAATATACTGAAAAATTTGAAGAAATAGCAATAGATGAATATCAAGATAGTAATTTAGTACAAGAATTTATACTTTCATCAATATCTAGAGGTAATAATATGTTTATGGTAGGTGATGTAAAGCAAAGTATATATAGATTTAGACAAGCAATGCCAAAATTGTTTTTAGACAAGTATGAAAGATTTGAAACAGTTGAAAACAAAGATATTTTAAATAAAATAAATTCAGATAATGAACAAATTTATCTTCAAGGAAGAAAAATACAGTTATTTAAAAATTTTAGAAGCAGAGATAATATATTAAACTTTACAAATCTAATTTTTAAAAATATTATGAGTTATAATTTAGGTGAAGTAGAATATGACGAAAAAGAGTATTTAAATTTTGGAGCAAAAGATTATAAAACAAATAACCAAAATTTAAAAATAGAAATTAATATAATAGATACGAACAAAATAGATAATGAAAATAATAATTACATAGATGAAAATAACGACGATATTGACGAAGAAAATCAAGAATTAGAACATATAGAAGATATTGAAGTAGAAGCAAAATATGTTGCAAACAAAATAAAAAAAATGATAGACAGTAAATATCAAATTTACGATAGAAAAAAAGAAAATTTTAGAAACATAACTTATAAAGATATAGCTATTTTATTAAGATCTACAAAGGATAAAGCAAATATATATGAACAAGAAATTATAAATTTAGGAATGCCAGTATTTTCAGATAGTAATCAAGAATACTTAACATCCATAGAAATTCAGACAATAATGAGCTTATTAAAAGTAATAGATAATCCAATGCAAGATATACCTCTTGTAACAGTATTAAGGTCAAATATTGGAGGATTTACAGATAATGAACTAGTAGAAATTAGACTATCAGATAAAAATGATAATTTTTATAATTGTATGTTAAAAGCAAAAATTGATGTAAAACCAGAGTTAAAACAAAAAATAGAAAATTTTTTAAATAACATAAAAAAATGGAGAGAAGAACAAGAATATTTAGCATTAGATGAACTTATTTGGAAAATATATTCTGACACAGGTTATTATAATTATGTTGGATTAATGCCAAATGGTAATATAAGACAAGCTAATTTAAAAATGTTATTTGAAAGAGCAAAAAAATATGAAACAACAAGTTTTAAAGGATTATATAATTTTATAAATTTCATTGATAAATTAAAAATAAATTCAGGAGATTTAGGTTCAGCTAAAATAATTGGAGAAAATGATGATGTAATTAGAATAATGAGTATTCACAAAAGTAAAGGACTAGAATTTCCAGTAGTATTTCTAGTAAATGCTAATAAACAATTTAATGAACAAGATATTAGAAAAAATCCAGTATTATTACATCAAGAAATGGGTATAGGAGTTAAATATATTGATTATAATGCACAAGTTCAATATGATACTTTAACAAGACAATCAACCAAATGCCTTATAACAAATGAAAATACTTCAGAAGAAATGAGGATTTTATATGTTGCATTAACTAGAGCAAAAGAGAAGTTAATAATAACAGGTATATGTAAAGAATTTACAAAAAAAATAGAAAATATGGAAAAACAGATACAAATATATTCAAGAAAAGACCAAAAAATCAATTCTATTTTAATAAAAAAATATAAAAATTATTTAGATTGGATTTTACTTGTTTATTTATATGAAAAAGAAAATGCACAACAACTTATCGAGCTAAATAAGATTGAACAAAGCCAGATTATAAAATTACAAAATAAAGAAGTTGAACAAAATAGTTATAATCAAATATTAAAAAATTTAGATTCTAAAAAATATAAAGAACAAATGTTAGAAAATATAAAAAATCAAATAGAGTATGAATATAAAAATAAATTATCAACTACAATACCTACAAAAAGCTCTGTTACTAAAATAAAACAGATGAAAAATAATGAGGAGTTAGTAAATGTAGAGAACTTAAAAGAAATTGACAATATGGAAGAAATAAATTTTGAAAAGCCAAGATTTTTACAAGAAGAAAAACAAATAAAAATATCGCCATCTCAAAAAGGTACTTTAATCCATTTATGTATGCAAAAACTAAATCCTAAGGAGCAATATAATTTACAAAAAATAAAAGATTTAATAAATGACTTGCAATTAAAACAAATAATAACAGAAAAAGAACTTGAAGCAATAAATCCGCATAAAATTTTAGAATTTACAAAATCTAAAATTTGGGAAGAACTGACAGTAGCAAAAGAAATATATAAAGAAAAAGCCTTTTACATAAATCTACCAGCAAAAGAAATTTATAATCAAGATGTGGAAGAAGATATTTTAGTACAAGGTATTATTGATTTATATTATATAGATAAAGACGACAATCTAGTTTTATTAGATTACAAGACTGACTATGTAGAAAAAGAATATGAACTTGTGCAAAAATATGAAAATCAATTAAAATTGTATAAAGAAACTTTAGAACAAGCTTTAAATAAAAAAGTTGATAAAGTATATATTTATTCCGTTTACTTAGGAAAAGAGATAATGATTAATAAATAAAAAAAATAGAAATTAATGTATAAAAAGTAATAAAATATAAGAAAGATGGAGAGAAGATATGGATAGAATGAAAACTTTATTAAAATATGCTTTATGGTTAATTTTGTTTTTTATATTTTCAGAAATAATGATAAATATAAATATACAAACAACATACCAAAATATTGGAAGAAAAGATAATATAGAACAAGTTAATATATACCAAGCACAAGCAACAAAAATTAATGGAAGAATAAAAGGGACAATATATAACAATACAAAAAATAAAATTGACAAAAATTATTTGAGAATAGATTTATACTCAGAACGAGATAATTTTTTAGGAAGTAAATATATAGATGTTTCAAATTTAAGAGATAATGAAAGCAGAGATTTTGAGATATATTTTAAAGTACAAGATGTAGAATATTATGAAATAAAATTCACAGATGAAAAACAAGAAGGAGAACTTCCAGAAATGCTAAAAGACTTAACTAAAAGTGAAATAATATGGGGAACATTTTTAACATTTTTAATATTTTGGTAATTACAAAATAGTTACAACTCAAAGTTAAAAAGTTTTATTAAAAAGGTTAAATATATAATATTTGTAAAAATACTACACAAAATAAAAAATGTATGATACAATATGATACAATAAAAATCAACAAAATTTAGGCAAAGTTAAAAAGGAAAAATTTAATAAAAGAACACTTAAAAGCCTTGAAAATAGAAAAATTAAAAGGAGGAATTAAACATGTCAGGACATAGTAAATGGCATAACATACAAGCAAAAAAAGGAAAAGCAGATGCAGCAAAAGGAAAAATATTTACAAAATTAGGGAGAGAATTATTAATAGCAGTAAAAGAAGGTGGACCAGATCCAGCTGGAAATTCAAAATTAAAGGCAGTAATTGCAAAATGTAAAGCTGCAAATATGCCAAATGATACTATTAACAATTCAATAAAAAAAGCATCAACAAGTAATGAAAATTATGAAGAAATAGTATATGAAGGATATGGACCTAATGGAGTTGCTGTAATAGTAGAAGCATCAACAGACAATAAAAATAGGACAGCAGCAGATGTAAGACATGTATTTGATAAAGCAGGAGGAAATTTAGGAACAACAGGTTGTGTATCATATATGTTTAATAAAAAAGGTGTAATAGTTATGGAAAAAGCTTCAACAGATATGAATGAAGATGATTTAATGATGTTAGCATTAGATTCAGGAGCAGAAGATTTTATATCAGAAGAAGAAATTTATGAAATAACAACAGAACCATCTGATTTTACACAAGTTAGTGAAAAACTAGAAGAAGCTGGATTAGAATTTTTAGAAGCAGAAGTTCAAATGGTTCCTACTACAACAGTTAAATTAGACGATAAAGGCGTAGAAAAAATGGAAAGACTTATAAAAAGATTAGAAGAACTTGATGATGTTGCAAATATTTATCATAATTGGGAAGAATAAAAGCAGGATTAGGAGAAATGATGAAAATACCTGTTAAAAAGAATGAACAATATATAGTAGATATAATAGATAATGGATTTGAAGGAGAAGGAATTGCAAAAATAAATAATTTTACAATTTTTATTCCGGGAGCTATAAAAGGCGAAAAAATAAAAATAGTAATTGTAAAAGTATTATCATCACATTCCTTTGGAAAAATATTAGAAATAATAGAAGAAGCCCCATCAAGACAAGAAACAGATTGTAAAACATATAAAAGATGTGGTGGATGTAACTTAAGACATATAAAATATGAAGAAACACTAAAAATGAAACAAAATGCAGTACAAAGTTTAGTAAATAAAACATTAAAAACGAAAGTCAAAGTTCAAGAAACAATAGGAATGGAAAATCCATTTCATTATAGAAATAAAGCACAATATCCATTAGGAATTAATAAAGAAGGAGAGCCCATAATAGGTGTATTTGCAAACAGAACACATGAAGTAATACCAATGGAAAAATGCTTAATTCAAAGCGAAAGGTCAGAAGAAATTGCTAAATACATTTTAAACTTCATCAAAGAAAACAATATAAGTATTTATGATGAAAATACCAGAAAGGGTTTATTTAGACATATTGTAATAAAAGTTGGAATTAAAACAAAACAAATAATGTGCATATTAGTTATTAATGGAAAAGTTATACCAAAAGAAGAAACATTAGTACAAGAATTATTAAAAAAATTTCCACAGATTGTTACAGTTGTAAAAAATATTAATGCAGAAAATACGAATGTAATTTTAGGACAAGAGAATATAAATTTATATGGAAATGGTTTTATAGAAGATATATTAGGAGAATATAAATTTAAAATATCTCCATTATCTTTTTATCAAGTAAATCCTATTCAAGCAGAAAAATTATATAATCTAGGTGTTGAAATGGCACAAATTTCTAAACAAGATACTGTATTTGATTTATATTGTGGAATAGGTACAATTTCTCTATTTATGGCAAAATATGCAAAAAAAGTTTATGGAATAGAAATTGTGAAAGAAGCGGTAGATATGGCAAAAGAAAATGCCATTTTAAATAATATACAAAATGTTGAGTTCTTTGCAGGAGATGTAGAAATTGTATTAGATGAACTTATTAATAATAAAAAAATTGTTGCAGATATTGTTATGTTTGATCCACCTCGTAAGGGCTTAGATAAAAATACAATTAATAATATTTTAAATATTAAACCTAAAAAGATTGTTTATATTAGTTGTAATCCTGCAACTTTAGTTAGAGATTTGGCTGAGTTTGAAGAACAATATGACATAAATTCTATTGTTCCTGTTGATATGTTTCCATATACGAGTCATGTTGAGTGTGTGGCAGTACTTAACCTTAAATAGTTTTGAAATTATTCTAACTGTAAGGATAGATGGTTTAAATATTAGAAAAATTATTTTTAATATCTAACTAAAATCTAACTAAAGTATAATTTTAATTAAATATAATAAAAATTTTGAAAAATTGTAAATATATTAAATCTAGTTTAGAAAATTGCTAAGCTAGATTTTTTAATTCTTAAAACTAAATGCAGAAGATATAGCCTCAGCAGATAGTAATTTAGAATTTATATCTAAATGAGCATATATATTAGCAGTAGTAGAAAAATCAGAATGACCAAGCC
>CANQTJ010000028.1 GCA_947626705.1 uncultured Clostridia bacterium
TCCATAAAATTCTCTAATCATTTTTTTCCAATGCTCTTTGCCTTCTGCTATTTCATCAAATTCATTTTCTATTTTAGCTGTAAACTCTACATTTATTATATCCGTAAAATTTTCTATAAGTAGCTTATTTACTATTTTTCCTAATTCTGTTGGTATTAGTTGTTTTTGTTCTTTTTCTATATATCTTCTTTCTAAGATAGTCGTTATTGTTGGAGAATATGTACTTGGTCTTCCTATTCCTTTTTCTTCCAATGCTTTTACTAAACTAGCTTCTGTATATCTTGCAGGTGGTTCTGTAAAACTTTGCTTTGGATTTATCTTAATTAATGTTACTTCTTGATTTTCTTGTAACTCTGGCAAAATTCCTTCTTCTTGTTCCTCTTTTTCATCTGTTCCTTCAACATATAAAATCATAAATCCTTTGAATTTTAAATTTTGTCCATTTGCTTTAAAATCATAATCGTTAGCTTTTATATTAACCGCCATTGTATCATATACTGCTGGTTTCATTTGACTTGCCATAAATCTATTGTATATTAATTTATATAATTTATATTGATCCTTTGTTAAGTCATTTTTTATATCATCTGGTTCGATGTCTGAATATGTAGGTCTTATACCTTCATGAGCGTCTTGTGCATCTTTACTCGCTTTGTAATATCTATTTTCATAATATTCTTCTCCATAAGTTGTTACTATATGTGTTTTTGCTGCTTGTCTTGCTTCTTCTGATATTCTTGTTGAGTCTGTTCTCATATATGTTATTAATCCAACTGTTCCTCTATCTAATATTTTTACTCCTTCATATAGACTTTGTGCTACTGACATAGTTTTCTTTAATGTAAAACCTAATTTTCTAGAAGCTTCTTGTTGCATAGTACTGGTTGTAAATGGTGGAGCTGGATTTCTTTTTTTCTCTCCTTTTTTTATTTCTGAAACAACATATTTTGCTTTTTGAATATTTTTTAGTATTTCATCAACTTGTTCTTTTGAGTTTATTTCTTGCTTTTTTCCATTTTTTCCATAAAACCTAGCTTCAAATTCTTTTTTAGATTTTTCGTCTTTTAAATTTGCATATATATTCCAGTACTCTTGTGGAATAAAGTTTTGTATTTCATTTTCTCTATCAACTATCAATTTGACAGCTACTGATTGAACTCTTCCTGCTGATAGTCCTCTTTTTACTTTTTTCCATAATAGTGGACTAATTTTGTAACCTACTATTCTATCTAAAACTCTTCTTGCTTGTTGTGCATCAACAGTATTTATGTCAATATTTCTTGGTTCTTTTATAGCTTTTTGTACAGCTGATTTTGTTATTTCATTAAATGTTACTCTTGTTATTTTTTCTTTATTGTCCTCTAATATTTTTGCTAAATGCCATGCTATCGCTTCACCTTCACGATCCGGGTCAGTTGCTAAATATACTTTTTTAGCTTTTTTAGCATCTGCTTTTAGAGATTTTATTAAATCTCCTTTTCCTCTAATATTTATATATTCAGGCTCAAAGTCATTTTCTACATCTACACCTAATTTTGATTTTGGTAAATCTCTTATGTGTCCCATTGATGCTACAACTTTTGTATTGCCTCCTAAAAATTTCTTTATAGTATTAGCTTTTGCAGGTGATTCTACTATTATTAATTTATCAGCCATAAATCCTCCTTAGTTATTCTTTTTATACTCTTTGTATTCTAGACTATTTTTTTCTATTTTGCAAGTTTTTTTGTTATATTTTCTTAATTATATTGTTACAGGATGATGCTTTTTTAATAATATTAATTAAAAATGCTTGAAATATAATATTTTATTGAAATAACGAATATGTATGAAAAAATTTTAAAAATTCTTTGATATTTTATGGAAAGAGTTTGTGAATAGAGCGTAGTAGAATCGTGCCATAAAATGAATTAGAATTTCTTAAATTTGTAATAAGCTGAGGAATGTAATAAAAATCTTATATTTCTAGCATTTTTTTTGCATTAATTTTAAATAAATTATTATCTTGTAACATTATATTGAACAACACTTTGGAGCTGGAATGGATTAAATTTTAAAATTTAGATAAATCTGAAATTACTTCTTCAGAATTTATTAGAGTTACTCTATTTTCTTTAAAAATTCTTAATATTCTATTTGCTTCTAATTCATCATCTGTTATATATTTTATACTTTTACTTTCTACTTTTATATTATCTTGCATATATTCAGTTTTTACTATATGAATTCCATATTTTGCTTTATTACTATAATTTTTTCCATCTTCGCTTATATGTTTATAATATTCTAATTTTATTGGATGCTTTATTCCCGCTTCTTCAAGTTTTTCTTTTTCTATAAATATACTTCCATAAAATGTATTCAAAAAAAATCCCCCTTTTCATTAGTTTTTATTGCAACATTTAATATGTTACTACTAATTATAGGCTTTTGCAAGAACTTTTCATCGCAATATATGACATATATAAATTATTTTCTATAATATTATATTAAATTAGACATTTTATCCATTTATTCGACTTTATATCTTATTTATCTTACTTATAAATTGTGCTATTTCTATTATATTTGCTATATTTTTTTGTATTAATAATCTTATATTTTATGAAAATTTATATTCTATTTTTTACTGGCTCTCATTAATATTGTTAATTTTTTATACTATTTCTTTATATTGATTAGATTTTTTATCTATTTTTTTGTATTTAATTTTATTTTTCTTATTTTATAAAATTTGTAGATATTATTTCTTCGTTTTCTGGCTCTTTTATTCCAGACTTTCTTGCTATTTCTATACATTTTAATAACCAAGACATATTATTAGCAAGAGTTCTCATTGTTTGCATACCTTCTTCATCTTTTAAAACATCTTCTGGTTTGCTTCCATGTACCATATTCCAGTATTGAGAAGTTACAATTGGCATATTGTTCATTGCAAAATATTTATTTATTTGGTCAAAAGTTGATGTTGCTCCGCCTCTCCTACAGCTTACAACACATGCTGCTAATTTGTTTTTAAATAAATTTCTTCTTCCATAAAATATTCTATCCATAAATGATGTTATCATTCCACTTCCAGAAGCAAAATGTACAGGTGTTCCAAAAATAAATCCATCTGTAGCTGGAACTTTTACTAAAAATTCATTTACTTTATCATCAACAAAGCATTTACCTGTTTTTAAGCAACTGCCACAACCTATGCAACCTGCTGTTGGCTTATTACCTATCCAAAATTCTTCTGTTTCTATTCCATTTTTTTCTAATGTCTTTTTTACCTCTGTTAAAGCTGTATATGTGCAGCCTTGTTTATTTGGACTACCATTTACTAATATTACTTTCATAAACTCCTCCTAAAATTTCTTAACTATTTCATTTTGATTTTTGTATATACTATTTGCTGGTACTACTTTTCTTACTGATGATAATGGATAAATATTTGAATTTTTTCCGTATTACTGTTCCTGGATTTAATATTGCCCCACATCCTACTTCTACATTATCCCCTATCATTGCTCCAAACTTTTTTAGTCCTGTTTCTATTTTTTTTGTACCATTTTTTACAATTACAAGGTTTTTATCTGATTTTACATTTGAGGTTATAGAACTTGCTCCCATATGTGATTTATACCCTAATATCGAATCTCCTACATAATTATAATGTGGTACTTGAACTTTATTAAACAAAATTACATTTTTTAATTCTGTTGAGTTACCAACAACTGCATCTTCTCCAATAATTACCTTTCCTCTTATAAATGCACAATGCCTTATTTCTGCATTTTTATCAATTATTGCTGGTCCTTTTATATATGCAGTAGGTGCTATTGTAGCTGATTTTGCAATCCATACATCTTCTCCTATTTTTTCATATTCTTCTAAATTTAATGTATTTCCTAATTCTATTATAAATTTTTCTATTTTAGGGAGTATTTCCCATGGATATATTGCTCCTTCAAATATTTTTGATGCTATTGTTTCTTTTAGATTATATAAATTTTTTATTTCACATTCTTCCATTTTCTTTTTGTGCCAAATATTTTTTGTAATTTGGCTTCTCCTTTCAAATATAGTATACACCTATAATAACAATATTACAATATTTGATTTTTATACTAATTTTTGATATACTTTTTTTATTATGGAGTATAAAGAAAGATATAAACATTTAAACCACTATTTAAAAGAAAAATTTGGAGAAAGAACTTTAAAAATTTGCATTGATGGAAATTTTACATGCCCTAACAGAGATGGAACTGCTGGTATAGGAGGCTGTATATTTTGTAGTGAAAAAGGTTCTGGAGATTTAATTAAATATAATGATGATATTAGTGAACAAGTACATAATTATTTTTTAAGCTATAGAAGTAAACGTGCAAATAAATTTATAGCATATTTTCAAAATTTTACTAATACTTATGATACTATTGAAAACTTGAAATATAAATATGATTCAGCTTTAATTGATGATAGAATTGTAGGATTAGAAGTCGCTACTCGTCCTGATTGTATAAATGAAGATATTTGTAAATTATTAAAATCTTATACTAATAAATATTATGTATGTGTTGAATTGGGATTACAAACTTCTAATGATTATATTGGTAAACTTATAAATAGAGGCTATACAAATAATCAATTTACTAATGCTTTACAGCTTTTAAATAAATATGAAATTGATACTGTTGTCCATATTATGGTCGGTCTTCCAAATGAAACTTTTGAAGATATAAAAAATATTGTAAATTTTATAAATAAACATAATATACAAGGAATAAAAATCCATTCTACTTATATTATAAAAAATACTGTCTTAGAAAATATGTATTTAAAAGGAGAATATAAGCCTATCACTTTAGATTATTACTTAAAATGTCTTACATATATTATTACTCATATTTCTCCTAATATTATTATTCATAGAATATCTGCTGATGCACCAAAAGATTTGTTAATTGCTCCTAATTGGAATATACACAAAAAATGGGTTTTAAATGGTTTTGATAAAATTTTAAAAGAACAAGATTTATGGCAGGGAAAGTATTTTATTAATAGTTAAATTCTTGTATTACTTGTCCATCAATATTTTTTATTATAATCTTATTTTCTTCAAGAATCATATAGCTATGTTCTGTGTTACACTTAGGAAGCGATATTGAACCAGGATTTGCAAATATATATCCTTCCTTCTCTTGTATAAAATATTGATGGATATGTCCATATATCATTACATCAAAATTCTCATCTGGTAGCTTTTCTATATTAAATTTATGTCCATGCGTAAAATAGAACTTTTTCCCGTTTATTTCCATTATAATATGGTCTTGAAATTCAAATTCTGATATCATTTCATCTACTTCAGCATCACAATTACCTTTAACAACTAATAGCTTTTCTTTTAAAGAGTTTAAAATTTCTGCAACCTTCATAGGTTTATATTCTTGAGTTAAATTATTTCTTGGTCCATGATAATACAAATCTCCTAATACTATTATTTTATCTGGATTTTCTCTTTCATTTATTTCTTTTATTTTTTCTGCATAATATCCTGATCCGTGTATGTCTGATATAATTAATACTTTCATATTCTAACTCCCTTCTAACTTTAATAAATATTTTTATTATGTAGTTTTTATATTTCTTTTACAAATTATATTTCTATTTTATTTGCTTTTATACTTATTTTATACTACTATTTTCATAATATCAAATGTACATTATATTTTTTCTTTTCTTCGTATATTATAATCTATTAATAAATTTATTTTTTGTTTCAAACGAAGAATGAATATAAACATTTAATGTAACCGTTGGATTAGCATGTCCTAAAACTTCACTTAATGATTTTACATCCATTCCAACTTTTACACATCTTGTTGCAAACGTATGTCTAAGAGCATGAAACTTTTTATATTTTATTTGACATTCTTTTAATATTTGTCTATATGTATATCTATATCCTAATGGTTCAACCCATTTTTCTTTTTCTCCTGTTAATACAAAATCTTCTTGTGAAAAATTTTTTGCCATAGGCTTTAGAGTTTCATATAGAACTTTAGATAGTGGTATTTTCCTTATTGATTTTAATGTTTTAGGTGTATCACGTATAACTTTAGTATCTCTTTTTCCTATATATACTCTTTGTATTGTTGACGTTACATTAATATATCTATGTTCAAAATTTATGTCTTTCCACTTTAATGCACATACTTCTCCTATTCTTAGTCCTGTATATAAGCTTATTATAATTCCTAATGTTTTCAAATCTTCTTTCTGTTTTATACAATATTTTTCTAGTATTTTTCTTTCTTTGTCATCTAATACTTCTACTTCTTTTTTATAAATTGAAGGTGATGATATAAGACTTAGCTTAAAATTGATTTCATATTTTAATTCTGCATACTTTAGTATAGATTTTAAAACCGCTACTATGTCCTTTACGCTCTTCCTACATAATTCACTCATTAGGTTTTCTATATAATAATTAAAATTATATTCTAACAATTCTTCTATATTTTTTTCTCCTAACTCCCTTTTAAATTTACTTTCAATTATGAATTTGTAGTTTAAATATGATGGTTCTTTAATGTTATTTTTCTTATACTGTAACCATTCTTGTGCTAATTCATAAAATGTTACTTTTTTTAGTACTTCTTTTTCCATTTTTTATTCCTCCTTATTTTTCTTTATACTTAATAAATACTCAATTAATGTTATACTGTCAAATTTTATTTCATATTTTAGAGGAATTTTATTTTTAAATATATATTTTTCTGCATAGAACAAAAGCGGACATTATTAACATTTTCACTATTTAGAAAATTTTAAAATCCGCTTCTTTGTTCCTCCGCAAAAATTGATAACAATTTTTTTGTGGAATGCGTACCAAATTTTTAAATCCATTCTCCATATTTTTTTATATAAATTTTTTTAGCAAATAAAGCAACAAAGCAATATAAAATAGGTACTCCTATAATAATAGACATATAAGGTAAAGCTATTGGAACTAATCCAATTACATTGCCAAGCCAAGTAAATGGAACAATGATACCTATAATACTTAATAAAATAGAAGAAATATAAACCATTTTATGTGCATTACTTTGTATAAATGGAACTTTAGCTGTTCTTATAATATGCATTCCTAAAAGATTAGAAACAATACTATAAGTAAACCATACTGTTTGGAAAGTTGCAGCATCTCTTAAATGGAAAATAAACCATAAACTTGCGAACACAATTAAGTCAAAAATAGAACTTAAAGGTCCCATAAATAACATAAAGTTTTTCAGACTATTAATATTAAATTGTCTAGGTTTTTGTAAATACTCTTTATCAACATTATCAAATGGTAAAGTTAATTGTCCGAAATCATATAATAAACCTTCTACCAATAATTGAATTGGAGTTTCTGGTAAAAAAGGTAGTGCAACACTTGCAATAATTACTGACATAACTTCTCCAAAATTAAAACTTGTTGCCATTTTTATATATTTCATTAAGTTTCCAAAAGTTTTTCTACCTTCTGTTACACCATCTAATAAAACATGAAGATCTTTTTCTAATAAAATTATATCCGCAGACTCTTTAGCAATATCAACAGCTGTATCAACTGAAATACCAACATCTGAGTTAGTTAGTGATGGAGCATCATTAATTCCATCACCCATATATCCAACTACATTTCCATTTTCCTTTAAAAGTCTTACAATTCTAGCTTTTTGAATAGGCGATAGTTTTACAAAAATATTAGTATTTCTTAATAATCTCAAGATAGCAGTATCACTAAGTTTTTCAATTTCATTTCCTTCTATAATTCTTTTAGAATTAATTCCAACTTTTTTACAAATACATCTTGTAACTTCTGCATTATCTCCTGTTAGAACTACAACTCTTATTCCTGCATTATTTATCTTTTCAATAGCAGATTTTGCACTCTCTTTTGGAGGATCTAAAAAACCAATAAATCCTAAAAGAACCATATTTTTTTCGTTATCAACATTAAAATTTTCAATATCCTTAATATCATTCTTTTGGCATACTGCAATTACTCTTAAACCATCTTTATTTAAATCTTTAGAAATTCTTTTTATATTATCTTTTATTTCTTTTGTAATAGGTGAAACTTGTCCTTTATAATCAACCATTGTGCATATACTTAATATTTCTTCGACTGCACCTTTTGTTATTAATTGCTTTTTCTCGCCATCACTTACAACAACTGATAATCTTCTACGTGTAAAATCAAAAGGAATTTCATCAACTAGTTTGTATTTATCTATATATTCATTCATTCCGTTTTTTAGTGCTCTAGCAACAACTGCTTCATCAATATTACCTTTAAGTCCAGTTTGAAAATAAGAGTTTAAAAAAGCATGTTTTAAAATACGAAGATCTTCATCACCATTGATGTCTAAATATTTTTCTAATACGATTTTATCTTCTGTTAAAGTTCCTGTTTTGTCTGTACATAATATATTCATGGCACCAAAATTTTGAATAGAATCTAACTTTTTCACTATAGTTTTCTTTTTTGCCATCTTTACTGCACCTTTTGAAAGACTTGAAGATGTAATTACTGGAAGTAATAAAGGTGTAATACAAATTGCTATTGCAACAGCAAATGTAAATGCTGTTAAAGGACTATGTTTCCAAGCATTTAATATAAATACAATTGGTGTTAATATTAGCATAAACTTAATTAATAATCTGCTAATATTTTCTATTCCTACTTGAAAAGAAGACTTTGGCTTTCCAGTTGTAATAGTATGTGCAACTTTACCAAAATAGGTATTATCAGCAGTTTTAATTACAACACACTTTGCAGATCCACTTATTACATTTGTTCCCATAAAACAAATAGTATCTAAATCTGAAATATTATCCAATTCGTCTATAGAAATTTCAGAATTTACATTTTTTCTAACAGCATCTGATTCACCAGTTAAAGAAGATTGTCCCACATATAAATCTTTTGCTTCTAAGACTCTTAAATCGGCAGGAATCATACTACCAGCTGATAATATTACTATATCTCCTACAACAACTTCTTTAATTGGAATTTGTACTTCTTTTCCATCTCTCAAAACAACTGTGGTTGTTGCAACTAATTCTTTTAGTTTTTCTGCTGCTTTATTAGAACGATATTCTTCAAAAAATTCTAGTAAAGTACTTGCCATAACTAATATAATAATAACAACTATATTAGCATAACTTGGTGTTTCTGCTAAATATACATCTGTATAAAATAATACTAATACAATTGCGAGTAGAATACAATTAAAGGGGCTAAATAAACTTCCAAAAAAATAGTTATACCATTTTTTTGGTTTGTTTTGTGTAATTTCATTGTATCCATAATTATGTATTTTTTCATTTGCTGTTTGAGAAGATAGTCCTTTTTCTTCTACGTTATATTTTTTTATAAATTCTTCTTTAGGAAGTATACATTCTTGTCCATACATTTTTGCTACATTTACTTCCTCTTTTGTATTTGGCATTAAAATCATCTCCTACTTATGTATTTATTTATTAATTATACCACTAATTTTTTAAATTAAAACAAATTTATGAAAAATATTAAAAATAAATGTATATTTTTTCTTTTTTTATTTTAAATATTATTTGCTAAATTTCTTAAAATTGCTAGAATTTTTATAGATGTAATAATTAGATAGTTGTTTGTGAGTTAGTTTTCTGGATAAAAAAACTTTGGGTTATGAGCGATGGCTTACGGCTTTTTGACCTTTTAAGAAAATTAGAGTAATTCACTTCGTTCAAACAGCTATCTTAATTTTGATGAAATTTCTGAGAGAATTTTGAAAAATAAATTTTAAAGGCGAGTTAATTCTCGCCTTTATATTATATTTCAATTTTTTAAGCTCTAACTGCTTTTTACATCTTCTAATTCCATTAATGAATCTTTTATACTTATAACATACCTATGTAATTTTTCAAATGCCAAATTATAGTCTCGTATATTTTTTCTTAAATTTTTACACTCTTCTTCATCATATTCTTTTTTTATATCCTTAATCTTAAGATATTCTGTTCCATCTTTTCTTTTTTCTTGTTTACAGTGCCCAAATTTATTTCTAATGGTAATAATTTCTTCATAACCTTCAATTTTTTTTATAAGCTCTTTTAGTTCTTCATCATTTAAATCTTTGTAAATATCCTTTATGGTTGATATCAATAATTCATATTTAGGCTTTGCTGAAAATAACATAGTATCTTTATATACCTTATCATATTTTTTACTATCAATTGTCCTTGCCTTTGAAGATAATGTTTTTCTTATATCATTAGTAATTTTTATTTGATTTTCTAAAACAATTTGCTCAAAATTTTTAATTTTTGCAATTTCTTTTATTATTTCATCTATATAATCATCAATTTCTGTTGTTTCACTCATAATAAGCCCTCTAAGGCTACAAATATCTTGTGTTTTTCTTATTGTTATATCTATTAGCTTTATTATAATTTCATCAATATCTCTAATATTATCACAAATTGTGACTCTATCTAAATAACCATATTTATTGATAATTTCATTACAATCAATATTTTTGGCAGAATATAGTAATATTTCTGTAATTATATTTTTATTTCTTATAAGATTTATGAAAAAAGCACCTGTTTTAGTTGGATCTAAGTTAAAGTCCGATAAAATTAAATCATAACTATCATAGTTCTCTTTATTATCTTCTGCATCATTTACACTATAATAGTGTTGTATATGAGGGTTAAACCCTTTACTTTGTAGATATTCTTTAATGTAGTCTTCTCTACCATTATCAAGGAAAGTCTTATCATCATCTAACCAAAGGATATTATAATTTATTCTCATCTATTGTCCCACCTCTATTACAAATTCTGTTTCATTTTTATTTTTATCATTGTAGTATATTTCTCCATTTAGTTCTTTAACAATTTCTTTTGTATGATATAGTCCTAAGCCTGTCCCTTTAAATCTTGTGGTATAACCAAAATCAAAAATATAATCTTTATCTTTATTTTTAATTCCATTTCCATTATCAAGTACGTGTATATAAAGTTTTTTGTCTTCTTTTCTTATTATTACTTTAATTTTTGTCGCATTAGCTTTTAGAGAATTACTAAATAAATTATTAAATATTATAGAAACTTCGAGAGGTGATATCTCCTTAATGAATTCTATGTTATCCTCTACCTCAACCTTTACTATTTGTCTATGTGACTGAGATGCATTATATACATTTTCAATATACTCTCTAATATATTGCACCATATCAACTTTAATTTTTTTAAACTCACTATTATAATTAGCATTAGTTATAGTATCTGATGCCATAAGAATTATATCATTTTCTTTTCCAATAGATGCTATTGCTTTTTTTGCTTTTTCTATATCTTCTTTGGAAATATCTTCTTTTCTTAATATTTCCATAATTTTATTAGTTCCCTTTTCTATCGTATCACAGCATCTAGCAATTTGATGTTGTAAAGCCATAAACTCTTTTACATCTTTTCCTATTGTATTTGTCAAGAAATATTTTTGAGCTTTGGCTTGTTCTATTTCTTCTGTTTTATTCTCAATCATTTCGTCCTTAGACTCTATTTCTCTTTTCTTTTCTTCAAATTCTTTACCTAAAATATCTACTTTTTGATAAAGATCTTTATCTGCTTTTTCTATTGCAATTTCTTTTATATCTTTTATGTTTTTATTTATACTCTTACTTGATCTTTTTTCAAGTTCTTTTAATATATCATTATCATAGTCAACTTCTATAATATTTTTATTTTTTCCATTTGATATTTTATTTAAGTATTTTTGTATATTATTAATTGAACTATCTTCTAATACTTCTGAATCAACGCCCCATTCAATAACTTCTACTATGTATGTTTCTAATCTTCTTAATACTTCTGAAATAACTAATTCTTTTAAGGTTTCGTACTCTTTTGTTTTAATAAAGCCTCCATCCCTAGAAGTTGTCTCTTTAAAGCCAATTCCTTCCCCTTTTATTTCTATTCTTCCTAATAATTCTCTCGTACCTAAGTATCTTTTATATCCTTGGTTCTTTCTTTGATCTAACCTAAATTGATCATCTCCAGGTTCTCCAAACGGATAAACTCTAAAACCATTCTTATACATGAATATAGAACCATAATCCTTAGGTGGTATTCCCATTTTAGTTTTGAAATTTCTTTTTGCTAATTCATTTAAGTAATATAACTCTATACTTATATTTTCAATCCCATAAGTATTATTTAATTTTATCATATATATTCTTATATCTCTATCTGCTAATTCAATTTCTATTATATCTTTTTTAATCTCAGCATTAATTTTAGTTGTTTTTTTTACCAATGTTTCAAATATAGTATTTTTAATCTCTGTATTAACTATTTTATTATAATCATTATTTTTTAATAAATCCTCTGCAATTTCGTCTTCTGCTTTTAATTCTATATTAAAATTTTTATCTACTATATTTTGATTTGGATCAATTAATTTTTCAAGAGATCGTTTTAAATGTATTAATGAATTCCTATCCCATACATCATGTAAATTTAGTATTTCTAAAACCGTTCCACTTTCTTTTATATATTCGCAATCCTTAACAGTTTCATGTTGTACTTGTATTTCCATCATTAATTTTTCAGTGTCCTCTTCAAATTTATCCCATTCTATAATTATCCTTTCAGTTGGATAACCTTTTTTCTTTGTAGTAAGTATCAATTTGGAACCTAATCTATCACAAGAAAATCTCCCTACACCTTTTGCTCCTGCATAAGTCCTTCCATTATCAATCTTTTTTATATTTTTTTCTGAGAATGCAACAAAAAGCCATTTGTTATTAATGTCATCAAGTGACATGCCACTTCCGTTATCAACTATAATTATCTTTGAATCATCTATACTTTTTGTATTTTCAAATATAACATCTACTTTACTTGCTCCCGCATCATATCCGTTTTTCACTAATTCAAAAATAGCTATGTATTGATCCGTTATTAATTCTCTACCAATTAAGTTTTTTAGTCCTGAACTTACTTTAAAATACAAGTCTTTTTGTTTCATATCATTTCATCCTTTTCTAATTTAATACTTTCATAATTTCTTCTGCTATCGCCTTAGCTAACAAAGGTGGTACTGCATTTCCTACTTGTGTATATTGAGGTAATTCTCTTTTCCTTTCTTTTCCTCCAGTAGTTCTCTTCCCTAAAAACTCAAAACTATCATCAAAAGATTGTAATCTCGCCAATTCCCTAACTGTCATTATTCTATTTTTAGAATAGTGTACCAAATCGTCTGGTAATGTAACTACTGTAGGTGATAAGTCATTTTCTTTTATCTTTCTACATATATTTTTTCTTGTAGCATATTTTTCTTTATCTCTTTTTGATAATCTATTAAATAAATCTTTTAATGTTTCACCTTGTTTCAATAGTGCAAATCTTTCTTTTGTAAGTTCTGTGTGTCTACTTGATTTATGATTTTTTAGCAACATAGAATTTATTGTATGTCCATCTGCTCCAATAGTTCTACCTCTTCTTGAATCAATTTGATATTGAGAAAATGCTTCAACTTTATATTCTTCTGTTTCTTCATTATCATTTAAAAATTCCAAATCTCCAATTGCTTGTTTAACTGTTATTTTATCTTTATGTTTTTCTGGAAATTCTGGTACTTTTTTTTCTGTTTTTTTGAATCCTATAAAAACTACTCTTTTTCTTTGTTGTGGTACACCATAGTCTGAAGCTGTTAACACCTTGTATTTTATTTTGTATCCAATATTATCAAATTCTTTTCTTAATATATCTATAACTAATGTATTCTTGTATATATCTTTCTTTAATCCTTCAAAATTGTCAAGTTCAAATGACAATATTCCCTCTACGTTTTCCATAACAAAATATCTAGGTTTTATAACACTTATAACTTGCATATAATGCTTTATCAACAAATTTCTTGGATCATCTTTAGATCTTTTTCCAGCTAGACTAAACCCCTGACATGGCGGTCCACCACATACAACATCAATTTTAGTACTCTTTATAAAATTTTCTAAAAATTCTTTTTTAGAAAATTCTTTTATATCCATACAAGCAAATTTAACTGGATATCCAAGTTGTTTATGCCTATTGATATATGTTAATTCTGCAGTTTTATTAATATCTGATGCAAAAGAAACATTAAAGCCGGCTTGTATAAATCCTTCTGACATTCCGCCCCGCACCACAGAATATATCTAGAACTACTGGTTTTTTCATTTTTTCCTCCTAATACAATAGTATATTAATAATTATATTATATTGAAGTTTTTTTGTCCAGGGATTTAACTATATTAATACATAAATTTTTCTATTGCATATTATAATAATTTATTTCCTATTTTCATTTAATTTTCAGTAGGTAATTCTAAATCCGATTTAGCTGATTTTGCATATAATTTGCCCCTTACATTCAATGTAAAAATATTCACTATTTCTTTTTCCTCCAACTAGTTTAATATCTATACCATGTTCATGTATGTTGGTCTTTTTTACTTTTTTTATGTCAATTACTATTTTGCTTATTTAGCATAAATTATATTTTTCTTCATCTTCAGCTACTTGCAATAGTTCTTCTTTATCATCTTCTGAAATATCATATGTAAAATTCTCATCACTATTATGAATATTCAATCCAAAGTATTTTTCAAAGAATTTTAGTACCTTTTCTATAATTGTTTGCTTTTTTTCTGCTCTATTACCTCCTCCAAATCTTCTCATTGGTGGAAGTATTTTTTCTA
>CANQTJ010000029.1 GCA_947626705.1 uncultured Clostridia bacterium
AGCAGGTATAAATGCAGGTGGTTTTGCTGATGACGGTGGAGTAGGCGCTGGTAATATTCTTTGTAATGCAACAATAATAAATAAGAAATTATTATATGGTAACAAAAATACTAGATATAGTTTAATAGGATTAAGTACTGATAAAAAATTAGTATTAGGAAAATATACATTCAATGAAGCTATGAATAAAGGAATAGAATCAGCTGTAGAATTTGGACCATATATAATTGTAAATGGAAATAATCAGATTAAAAACTCTAATTCAGGAGGAATACACCCAAGAATGGCAATAGGACAAAGAAAAGATGGAACTTTTATTTTTGTTGTAATAGATGGTAGACAACCAGGATATAGTATAGGTACAAATTTATTAGAATTGCAAAATATATTTAATAAATATGATGCCTATAATGCAGCTAATTTAGATGGTGGTTCATCGGCTACAATGTATTATAATGGAAAAGTTGTAAATAAAACTTCTACACCTATGGGAGAAAGATACTTACCAAATGCTTTTATAGTAGAAAAATAAATTAGTATTATATATGATAAAATAACATATAACAAAAATAATATAATATTAATAAAAGAAAGCTATGAATAACAAAAAGTTAATATTGTAACTGAAATATAATAATAAAATAATTTTTGAATAAAATTACTTGTAAATTTAGATTTATTAGTGTAAAATAATCATAAAACGTAAATAATATTAGGAGGAAAAACTAAAATATGAGATTTGTAACAGATGAAGACTCGAAAAAAGAATACAAGAAATTTTTAGAAAATCACGAAAGATGCAACTTTCAACAATCATTAGAATGGGCAGAGATAAAAAAAACAAATTGGAAGCCAGAAGTTATATTAGCAGAAGATGAAGATAAAAATATAATAGGTTCATTATGTGTATGGATAAGAAAAATACCTGTTTTTGGTAATATAATGTATTCATCAAGAGGACCAGTATGCGATATACATGATATTTCCACATTAAAACAGCTAACAGATGGTGCAAAAGAACTAGCAAAAAAATATAATGCAATAGTATTAAGAATAGAACCAGACATAGAAAGTGATGATCAAACATTTAGAGATATAGTAACTAATTTAGGATATAAAATAAAAGATGATGCAAAAGATTTTAAAGATGAAATACAACCAAGATATGTATTTAGATTAGATATTAAAGATAAAACTGAAGAAGAAATAATGGCAGGATTTCATCAAAAATGGAGATATAATATACGTTTAGCAATAAAAAAAGGAGTGGAGGTAAAAGAAGGTACAAGAGAAGATTTAAAAGAATTTCATAAAATAATGATTGAAACTGGAAATAGAGATGGATTTATAACAAGACCATTAGAATATTTTGAGAAAATGTATGATAATATGGTACCAGATGGACATATGAAATTATTAATGGCATATTATGACGGAAAACCAATATCAGGAGTTATACCAATTTTTTATGGAAATAAAACATGGTATTTATATGGAGCAAGTAGTAATCAACATAGAAATTTAATGCCAAACTATTTATTACAATGGGAAATGATAAAATTAGCAATTGCAAGAAAAGATGATATATATGATTTTAGAGGTGTTTCAGGAGTGGTAGATGAAAATCACCCACAATATGGATTATATAGATTTAAAAAAGGTTTTGGGGCAAAATTTACTGAATTTATAGGAGAAATATATATACCATTTAAGCCAATAAAGTATAAACTATATAAATTTTCAGAAAAAACATTTAGAACATTAAGACAAATAAAAAGAAATATATTAAAATAATTATTTTAAAATCTGGAGGGAATTTTGAAATCAGTAGTAATAAATAAAGAGGATTTAAGGTACAATATAGAAAAAATAAAAGAATATGCAAATATAAATTTACCAGATGATAAAGGAAATAAAGTAAAAATAATTGCGGTAGTAAAAACAAATGGATATGGTTTAGGAATAGTAGAATATACTAATTTTCTTATTGATAATGGAATAGATTTTTTTGCAGTTTCTACAATAGAAGAAGCTATAAAACTAAGACAATCTGGTATAAAAGAAAAAATATTAATGTTATCATCAACAAGTATAGAAGAAGAAGTTAGAACATTAATTAATAATAATATTATTATAACAATAGGCTCACAAGAAGATGTAGAAATAGCAAATAAAATTGGACAAGAGTTAAATCAAAAAATAAAAGCACATATAAAAATAGATACAGGATTTGGAAGATATGGATTTGTATATAGTAATAGAGATGATATGATTAAAATATTAAAATCTACTGAAAATATAAAAATAGAAGGTACATTTACTCACTTTTCAAATGCATATTATGATGATAAATATACAAAATTACAATTTAAAAGATTTATAGATTGCATAGAAGTTTTAAAAATGAATGATATAGAAACAGGAATGTTACATGCTTGTAACACATCAGCATTTATAAAATTTCCTAATATGCATTTAAATGCAGTAAGAATTGGTTCAGCATTTACAGGTAGAGTATCTTTTAAAAATACGATGGGATTAAGAAAAGTAGGATATCTAAAGTCCAAAGTTGTAGAAATAAAAAAATTACCTAAAGGATTTAATATAGGATACTCTAATGTTTATAAAACAAAAAAAGAAACAGAAATTGCAATAATTCCATCTGGTTATTCAGATGGAGTAAATATACAAGTTGGAAATGATATGTTTAGATTTATTGATAAAATTAGATATTTAGTAGGAGATATAAAATCATTTTTCAAAAAAGAGCAATTATATGTAAAAATAAACGGAGAAAACTTACCAATCTTAGGAAGAATAGGAACATATCATATTGTAGTAGATATAACTGGAAAAGATGTAAAAACTGCAGATGAAGTAATTTTTAATGCAAATATAAAATATATAGACAGCAATGTAAGAAGGGAGTGGGAGTAGTAGATGAAAAAAGAGCAAAATAATGAAGAAAAAAAGCAACAAGAAAATGAAGAAGTAGAAATAAAAAAAGGTTTTTTTAAAAAAGTATGGTATTCAATAGATAAAATAGAAAAATATTCAGAATTATCAGCAGAAGGTTTAAAAAGAGCAATAAAATATTTAGTAATATTGGTAATGATATTAGCAATAATTTCTTCAATTGTTACAGTTTATAAATCAAGTTTAGAAGTTAAAAATATAGCACAATATATAAATGAAAAAGCACCAGAATTTAATTATAGCAATGAAGTTTTAAATGTAGAATCGCAAGAACCAATAATAGATGATAGTACTGATTTTGGAAAAATAATTATAGATACAAATACAGAAGATGAACAAAAGATTAATGAATACTTAAATGATAAACAACAAGAAACAACAATATTAATATTAAAAGATAAATTAATATTAAAGGAAATAGGTATTCAACAAGAACAAATATATAAGTATAATGACTTATTTGGAGAAATGGGAATATCAGAATTTAATAAACAAGAATTAGTCAACTTTTTATCTAGTTCAAAGATGATAACATTATACTTTAATTTATTTTTAGCTTTAGTAATATACGCTTTTATAATATATTTAATAAATACAATATTTAATGTATTATTAATAGGTATTTTAGGTTATTTCACATCATTATTGTTAAGACTAAGAATAAGATTTGTAGCAATATTTAATATGGCAGTATATTCTATAACTTTACCAACAATATTGAATATGGTTTATATTGGAATTAATGCGTTCTTTAACTATAATATAAAATATTTTGATATAATGTATATGCTAGTAGCATCAATCTATATTATAGCAGCAATATTTATATTAAAAGCAGAATTTAATAAAAAACAGGGAGAAGTTCAAAAAATAGTTGAAGTACAAGATAAACTAAAAGAAGAAATAAAAAAAGAAGACGAAAAAAATAGCGAAGAAGAAAAAAAGGAAGAAAATAAAGAAACAGGAAAAAAAGACAAAAAAGAAAAAACAGATGAAGATGATACAAAAGGGGAAGAACCAGAAGGTTCAAATGCTTAAAAATAAAATATAAGAAAGGAACAAAATATAAATGAACAAAAATAAAGAAGGTAAAAATAACAAACAAAATAAGGGGTTACTAATATCTGCCATAACATTAATTGCAATAATAATTATATTAGCTGGAGTTGCAATATATTTTGCAACTTCAAATAAAAATAATGATGATAAAACAATTGCATATACAGATTTAATAGAACAAATTTCTTATGGTAATGTAGAAAAGGTAGAAATGACAGTTGGAAGTACAAGTATAAAAGTAAAAATGAAAGATCAAGAAGAAGAAAAAAAATCAATTGTTCCAAATACAGAAGCTTTTATAGAACTAGTACAACAAAAGAAATTAGAGGGAAATGATATAAAATTAGAACAAAAATCTAAAAATGCTTTGCTTCAAATACCAGCGACATTATTAAGCTTATTGCCTACATTAATAATGGTAGCATTATTTGTAATGATATTTAAAATGCAGGGATTAGGAGAAAAAGGACAAGTATATGAAGATACAGAAAGAAAAACAAAAATAAGATTTGAAGATGTTGCAGGATTAGATGAAGAAAAAGAGGAATTAATAGAAATAGTAGATTTCCTAAAAAGACCAGAAAAATTCAGCAAAATGGGAGCTAAAATTCCAAAAGGAGTTTTATTATATGGAAAACCAGGAACTGGTAAAACATTAATAGCAAAAGCTATAGCTGGTGAAGCTGATGTTCCATTTATATCAATGAGTGGTTCAGAGTTTATAGAAATGTTTGCAGGACTTGGGGCATCAAGAGTAAGAAAATTAATTGATAAAGCAAGAAAATTATCACCTTGTATAGTATTTATTGATGAAATAGATGCAATAGGAGCTAGAAGAACATCCAATAGTGGAGCAGAAACAGAAAATAATCAAACATTAAATCAATTATTAGTTGAAATGGACGGTTTTAGTTCAGAAGAAACAATAATAGTATTAGCTGCAACAAACAGACCGGAAATGCTAGATAATGCTTTATTAAGACCAGGAAGATTTGATAGGCAAATAACAATACCAACACCTGATTTAAAAGGTAGATTAGATATATTAAAAATACACAGTAAAGATAAAAGATTATCAGATGAAGTAAATTTAGAAAGTATAGCAGAAGACACAGCAGGATTTACAGGAGCAGAACTTGCAAATATTTTAAATGAAGGAGCAATTATTGCTACAATAAAAAAACATGAAGAAATTGAAAATTCAGATATAGAAGAAGCAGTTAAAAAAGTTACAGTAGGTTTAGAAAAACATAGTAGAGTATATTCAGAAAAAGATAAAAAATTAACAGCATATCATGAAGCTGGACATGCAGTAGTTAGCAAGTATCTACCAACTCAAACAGATGTAAAAGAAGTATCTATAATACCAAGAGGAGTTGCAGGTGGATATACAATGTATAAATCTGATGAAGATAAATACTATATATCAAAAACAGAAATGAAAGAAAAATTAATTGCATTATTAGGTGGTAGAGCAGCAGAAAAATTAGTACTAGATGATATTTCAACAGGAGCAAGTAACGATATTGAAGTTGCAACAAAAATTGCAAGAGAGATGGTTACTAAATATGGAATGAGTGATAACTTAGGACCAATAGATTTTCAAGGAAAAGAGCAAAATGATATGTTTGTATTTGGAGAAAACATTGGAGATAAAATTGGACAAGAAGTAAAATTATTGATAGATGAAGCTTATAAAGAGGCTCAAAAATTATTAATGGACCACAGAGATAAGTTAGATACTATTGCGCAAACGTTATTACAAAAGGAGAAAATAAATGAACAAGAATTTAAGAAAATATTTGAATAATAGATAAAAAGCTTTTCAAAAGTATAAAAATATGATATAATAAAAATGAAACAAGTAATTATAAATCCTAGATTATATAGGAGAAAGGGAAAAAACAATATGAACAAGTGGACAGACGAAATGATAATTGTTGCAATGGAGATTTTATCTTATATTGCTTCTAAAAAGGAAAGCAACGAAAAGATTTCTTTGAGAACTGCCTATGAGGAAAAGGGCGTTTCAGAGGAGTTGCAACTTTCTAAACAGGAGATTGAAGAAATTTCCAAAGAGCTACTTAATTGGTGTGCCGATTAAAAGATTGGTGCTCTTGTTAAAATCTGAAAAGCTGAGGGTTAAAATTCTCTCAGCTTTTATCTTTTAAAATGAGAATAGTTTAAATAAATGTAAGTATATTTTTTTGAATAAAATTTTAACATAAGAAAGAAGGAAATTATAGTGACTATGAAAAATGAAAAAATAGAAAATATAGAAGAATTAAAGCAAATTGCAAAAAAAATAAGGCAGGGGATTATTGAATCTGTATATTCAGGTAAATCTGGACATCCAGGTGGTTCATTATCAATAGCTGATATAATGACAGTATTATATTTTAATGAAATGAATATAAACCCTGAAAATCCCAAAGATGAAGATAGAGATAGATTAGTATTATCAAAAGGACATTGTGCTCCTGCATTATATTCTGCTTTAGCAAATAAAGGATTTTTTGATGTACAAGAACTAAAAAGCCTAAGAAATATAGAAAGTAGATTACAGGGACATCCAGATATGAAAAAAATACCTGGTGTAGATATGACAACAGGCTCATTAGGACAAGGATTATCATCTGCTAATGGAATGGCAATAGCTGGAAAGTTAGATAACAAAAATTATAGAGTATATTGCATATTAGGAGATGGTGAAATAGAAGAAGGGCAAATTTGGGAAGCAGCAATGGCATCTTCAAAATATAAATTAGATAATTTATGTGTAATAGTAGATAATAATAATTTACAAATAGATGGAACAATTGAAGAAGTTATGAGTTCATATCCAATAGATGAAAAATTTAGAAGTTTTGGATTTCAAGTAATAAACATAGATGGACACGATATTGAAGAAATAATAAAAGGATTTGAAGTTGCAAAAAATATAAAAGAAAAACCAACCTGCATAATAGCTAAAACAATAAAGGGAAAAGGAGTATCTTTTATGGAAAATAAGGCGGAATGGCATGGAAAAGCTCCAAATGAAGAACAGTACAATAAAGCTATGAAAGAACTATTATAAATAGCAACTAAACAGCTAAAGGATATAGAAAGGAAAATAAGATGTTAGAAATATTAATAAATAAGAAAGAAGATAAAAAGGAAATATCGCTAATAGAAAACGGAAAATTGGTAGAATATTATATAGATGAACAAGATTCAAGCAGAAAAGAAGGAAATATATATATAGGAATTGTAAAAGATATAATAAAAGGAATGCAATCTGCATTTGTTGATATTGGAACAGAAAAGAATAGTTTTATACATTTAAAAGATGTTTTACCAAAAGTAGATGAAAAGAAAGAAAAGTTAAATCAAAATATAGATATAAAAGATGTAATAAAAGTAGGGCAAAAAATATTAGTACAAGTGAAAAAGGATAGTAATGTACAAAAGGGAGCAAGAATATCAACACATATTAATTTACCAAGTAAATATATTGTATTGATGCCAAATACTAGTATAATAACAATTTCACAAAAAATAGAAGATAAAAATGAGCAAGAAAGATTAATTAAATTAGTAAAAAATAATATAAGCCAAGGAAATGGTGCAGTAATAAGAACTTCAGCAATAGGAAAAGAAAATGAAGTAATACAAGATATAAAAAATGTAGAAGGAAGATGGAAAAATATACAACAAAAATATTTACAAGACAAACAAAATAAACCTAAACTTATAGAAGAAGCAGAAGACATAGTGCAAAAAATGATAATAGATTTGCCAGTAGATGCTGTTCAACAAATTATTACAAATGATAAAGAAGAATATAAAAAAATAGAAGACAAGAAAAAAGAAAATATATATTTTGAAAAAATAAAAATACAATTAGAAAATAAAAATATCAATGAAAAATATGAAATACAAAAAGAAATAGACAAAATAGAAAATAGAAAAATATGGTTAAAGTGTGGAGGTTTTATAACTATTGACAAAACAGAAGCTTTAACTGCAATTGATGTAAATACAGGAAAATATACAGGTACAAAAAATATAGAACAAACTATATATAAAGTAAATGAAGAGGCAACTGTTGAAATTGCAAAACAAATAAGACTAAGAGATATTGGAGGAATAATAATCATTGATTATATAGATATGCAAAAACAAGAAAATAAAGATAAAATAAAAAAATTGTTAGAAGAAAAATTAAAGAATGATAGAACAAAGACTCAAGTAGAAGGATTTACAAAGTTAGACTTAATGGAGTTAACGAGAAAACATATATGTAGTCATAAAGAATAATAAAAAAGAAAGAGAAATATAAAATGAGTGAAAAATATAAGATGAACAAATTTTTAAAAAAAGAATTTGAAAAAACATTTCCACTATATTTTTTAGGTGTTATTTTTGAAACAATTACAATATATATTACTTTATTAAATACGCAAATAATAGGTAGAATTTTAGATATGATATTACAAGCAAATGTATCAAAAGAGCAAATAATGCAAGAACTTTATAAGCTCATTGTATATTCAGTTATTATTTTTATTCCTAATACTATAAAAAGAATTTTATATTTTATAGTAGCAAGAGCGTCTGATACTAGAATAAGAAAAGAAGTATATCATAAATTACAATATGTTAAAGAAGAATATTATGATAGAACTGAAAAAGGAAAATTATTAGCATATCTAACAAAAGAAATACCAATGATAAGAAAATTTTTAGGTGATTTTTTTCAGTCAATTACAGATTTAGTTATGACTCCAACATTAATAATTATTATGTCAGCACAAAGTGTAAATATAAAATTATCAGTTATTTTAATAATTATTATACCTATTACATTAATTTTAAATATACTATTATATAATAAAAAGCAGAAAAAAGTAGAAGAAGCAAGAAAAGAATATGTAAAAATATCTAATATTATTGAAGAAAATACAAGTAATTTTACACTTATAAAATTATATAATAACCAATATAAGCAAAAGCAACTTTTTGAAAAAGAAAATGAAAAAATGAGAAAAAAGGATTATCAAGTTGGAAAAATAGATACAAATATTGATAATGTAATTAATATAGCAGAAGGAATATGCTATATGTTGGCGATATTATATGGAGCTAGATTATGTAAAAATGGAGAAATAACAGTAGGTTCTTTAACAGTATTTGTTACTTTTATTGATAGCATATTTAAGTCTTTTTCAAAAAGGATAAAAGAAATTACAGATGGAATTGTATATCTAAAGCAATCAGTTAATAGATTTAACCAAATGATGGATATAGAAATATATGAACAAGAAGGAAAAGAAATAATTGATGATATTAAACAAATAAAAGTAACTAATTTATATTATCAATATTCAAGTTTAACAAAACCAGTAATAAAAAATGTAAGTTTTGAAATTAATAAAAATGAAAAAGTAGGAATTATAGGAATGTTTGGAAGTGGAAAAACAACTTTAATGAATATTATTTCAGGACTTTATAAAATAGATGAAAATCAAGTATATATTAATGGAATAGATATTACAAAAATTAATAAATATAGTTTGTTTAAAAATATAAGCTATGTACTACAAAAAGATAATTTAATAAATGATACTATAAAAAATAATATTACATTAGAAACAAATTATCAAGGTAAAAATATTATACAAGCCACAAATGAAGCAGATATATTAGAAGATATATTTAAAATGGAAAACGAATTTGAAGAAGTAGTAGGAGAAAAAGGGGCAAAATTATCTGGAGGACAAAAACAAAGAATTACAATAGCTAGAAATATATTAGTTAACAAAGATTTTATTATTTTAGATGATGTCTTTTCTGCTTTAGACAAAAATACAGCAAAAGAAATATTAAATAATATTTTACAAAAAAATGATAAAACAATTATTATGATTGCAAATAGAATAACAGATGTAGAAAAATTAGATAGAATTTATTTAATGATAGACGGAGAAATTTTGGCAAGTGGTACACATCAACAATTATTAGAAAGTAATGAATTATATAAAGAAATGTATCAATATGAGATGGAGGGCGAAAAAATTGAGTAAAATAATAAATAGTAACAAAAAGGCAATTATTTTAATTATAATTTTATTAATTTCAACAAATATCTTAAATGTTGTAGCACCATATATTCTAAAATTAATCATTGATGAACTTTCTAAAAATAATGTAATACAAAAAATTAGTATTTTAGTTATCATATATTTATTAGTTAGAATAAGTATAATATTAATAAAAGCAATTAAAAATAGAAAAACTAATTTTGTGTCAAACAAAATGTTAAGTGAATTAAGAGATAGTATGCTTAATAAAGTATTAGGTATGAAACTAGAAACTTTTAATAAATTTTCATCATCAGATATTTATACAAGATTAACTCTAGATGCTGAAAATGTAAAAAAACTATTTTCTGATAATATACCTATTATATTAAATGATATTTTACATATTTTACTTATGATAATTGTAATGATAATAATTGATATAAAATTAGCTTTAATTGGGATATCTGTAATTGGTATAATAGCATTATACTCATATATGATTATAAATAAATTAAAAAAAATAGATAAAATTATATTAGATAAAAGAGATTTAGAAAATAGACAATATTCAGAAAATTATAATAAAAGTAAATTAACAAAGTTTTTTTCACTTGAAAAAAGAAATATAAAAAAAGTAGATAATTTATTAGATGAAGAACTAAAAAATAGGTTTAAATATATTTCTTTGAATACATTTTTATGGCCTGTTGGAGTATTTTTAGAATCAATAGGAATGTACGCAGTTATATATTATGCTTTAAATATTAATATGACCTATAGTTTAGGAACTATATACATATTTTTATATTACATAAAACAATGCTTTAATCCATTAAAAGAAATATTTAATCAAATAGAAGAAGTTCAAGAATCACTAGTTTCATTAGAAAAAATTAATACAATTTTAAAAATAAAAGAGAAAGAAGATATTTATATAGGATATAAAATAGAAAAATGTAAGGGAAATATTGAGTTTGAAGATGTAAGTTTTACTTATGGTAAGAAATATATTTTTAAAAATGCTACATTTAAAATTAATCAAGGTGAAAAAGTTGCAATTATAGGTAAAACTGGAGCCGGAAAAACAACAATGACACAAGCTTTAATGCGATTATACTCTATAAAAGATGGAAATATCAAAATTGACGGTTTTGATATAGAACAAATATCAATAGAATCAATTAGACAAAATATTTCATATATTTCTCAAAATGCATATATATTAAATGATACATTAAGAAGAAATATTTTATTAGATAAAACAGATATAAAAGATGAAAAAATATTAGAAATTATAGATAAAATAGGAGCTAGTCCATTACTTTTAAGATTAGAAAATGGTTTAGATGAAGTAGTTAATATAAATAGATTATCAAAGGGAGAATTACAAATTATAGCATTTATAAGAGCAATAATACATGATGCGAGTATTTATATATTTGATGAACCTACATCTAATATTGATTTAAGAACCGAAAAAATGATACAATGTATAATAGATAAAATTTCACAAACTAGTACAGTTCTTATTATTGCTCATAGATTAGCTACAATAAAAAATGTTAATAAAATTATAGAAATTAAAAATGGTAGTGTAAATGTTATTGAAAATTTAACTAACTGTTAATATAAAATGTAGAAAGGAGAAAATGATATATAAATATATCATATAAGGAAAAATGAATGTAGGATTTATATCACTTGGATGTAGTAAAAATTTAATAGATACAGAAGTAGCGATAGGTATATTTAAAAATAATAGATATAAAATAGTAAATAATCCAGAAGATGCTGATATGATAGTAATTAATACGTGTGGATTTATAGAAAGCGCAAAAGAAGAAGCTATAAATACCATTTTAGAAATGGCAGAGTACAAAAATAGAAAATGTAAATATTTAGTTGTAATGGGTTGTCTAGTTCAAAGATATTATGAAGATTTAATAAAAGCACTTCCAGAAGTTGATTTGTTTATAAAAATAGATGAATACAATAAGTTATGGGAAAAGGTAGAAGATTTAGTAAAAAGAGATATTATAGAAAAATCAAAAACAAAAACAATAAAAAAAATATCAGACATAAAACCATTACCAATGCCTACATTTAATGAATTTTTCGAAAGAGTAATTACAACAGGAAAAAATTATGCTTATTTAAAAATAGGAGAAGGATGTAGTAATAGATGTACATATTGTGCTATTCCATATATAAGAGGTCCATTTGTAAGTAGAAAAATGGAAGAAATATTAAAAGAAGCGGAAATGTTATCTAATAAAGGAATAAAAGAATTAATAATTATTGCTCAAGATACCACTAAATATGGTATTGATATATACGGAGAAACAAAACTTGCAGAGTTATTACAAAAATTAAGCAAAATAAAAGGAATAGAATGGATTAGATTTTTATATTCATATCCAGAGGGTATAACAGATGAACTAATAGAAGTAGTTGCAAAAAATGATAAAATTGCAAAATATTTTGATATACCAATTCAACATATATCAAATCAAATACTAAAGAAAATGAATAGAAAAACTGACAAAGAAAGTGTTATAAAATTAATAAAAAAAATAAGAGAAAAAATACCAAATGTTACATTAAGGACAAGTTTAATAGTAGGATTTCCAGGAGAAACCAAAGATAATTTTGAAGAACTATTAAAATTTGTTAAAGTAACCAAATTTGATAAATTAGGAACATTTAAGTATTCAAAAGAAGAAGGAACTCCAGCTTCAAAACTACCAGAGCAAATACATGGAAATACTAAAAAAGCAAGATATAATAAAATAATGGAAGAACAAGCAAAAATATCTTTAGAAATTTTAAAAAATAAAATTGGAAAAGTATATAAAGTTTTAGTAGAGAACATATCTTTTGATAGAAAATATTTTATAGGAAGAACAATGCAAGATGTACCAGAGGAAGATGGACTAGTGTATATAAAAAATGATAATAAATATAAAATAGAAGAAATTTTAAATACTTTTGTAGACTGTGAAATTGAAAGTGTTAGTAATTATGATTTGGTTGGAAAAATTATTACAGGTTAAATTTTATAAATGATTATGTAGTAAATATGAATATATAATTTTTTATTGAAGGTTGATATTGATATATTAATATCACAACCTTCAAAATTATTTTGTTATTAGTGAACTATAACAATTACTTTTTCATTTCAATTAAAGGTAATCTAGGAGCTCCAAATTTGAAACCCATATCATTTAACATAGCTTTTACAGGGATAGGATTAACCTCAGCAAATAAATCATTAATTAAAGGAATAGCATCTAGCTGTTTCTTTTTCGCATTATCAAAATTACCATTTAAGAAATCCCAAATCATATTATGAGTAAATTTAGGTTTTATATTGGATAAAACAGAAATTACTCCTAAACCACCTAAAGAACAGATAGGAATAGCTTGGTCATCATTGCCAGAATAGATATATAAATTATCTCCACATAAATGAGCAATCTGAGCAATTTGTGATAAATTGCCACTTGCCTCTTTAATACCAACAACATTTTTTAATTTAGATAATTCCCAACAAGTTTCAGGATTAATATTTAAACCAGTTCTACTAGGAACATTATATAAAATTATAGGAATAGATATATTATCATTAATTGCTTTATAGTGAGCAATTAAACCTGTTTGAGTAGTCTTATTATAATATGGAGTTACTAATAAAACACCATCAACTCCTAAATCTTGTGCAATTCTTGACATCTCAATTGCCTCTTTTGTATTATTAGAGCCAGTTCCAGCAATTATTGGTACTCTACCGTTAGATACTTCAATAGCACATTTAATAACTTGTATTTTTTCATCTTTTGTCATAGTTGAACTTTCACCAGTTGTACCACATACAATTAAAGCATCTATATTATTCTCAATTTGAAAATCTAAGAATTTTTTAAATTCTTCAATATTCACTCCATTTTCATCAAATGGTGTTGGTATAGCAGAGGCAGCACCTTTAAATAATATTTTTTTCATACATATTCACTCCTTATAATAAATATATTTTTAGAATTAAAATAAATGATAATATTTTTAAAATATTATATATTTAACCATACGGAGATTTGTAACTAAAATTTAATAAAATGTTAAAAATAACGCCAAATTTTATTTGAATTTTTTACCAATGTATGTTATACTAATAACATTGAAAAAGAGAATAAAGAGAGGTTTAGTTTGAAAGAAAAATTTATAAAAATAAAACAAAAATAAGAAAAAAGGGCATAGTTCCCCCTTACCCCCAGAAA
>CANQTJ010000030.1 GCA_947626705.1 uncultured Clostridia bacterium
GTCCTGGCTATATTTCCAGTATTTTGAGGTATTTCTGGTTCTACTAATACTACATTTAATTTCATTTTTTATCCTTCCTTTTTGTTTTATTAGTCAACCTAAAATATAATATTGATAAATGTTAAGCTATTTGTATAATTTTTTTAATATTTGGACTTATTCTATATATTTATTTTAAATTGGCTATCAAAATTATTTTATATATATTTTTTCCAATTGTCAAATATATTGAATGTCTATCTTTATCTATACTATATTTAAAACAATAGCCTAAATATTTAATCTCTACTATTAAAAAATCTTTTAATATCCTCATTTAATTACATTCCAGTAACTGGTAATTTTTTAATAATTGTTTCTGATACTTGCTTACTTGGGATTTTTTCTTCTATTTCCATTTGCTCAATTGTTTTAACAATTTCCGCTTCCTGCTTTTCATTATCTGGTATGTTCTTTAATAAATTATTTACAGTTATAGTAAGTTCTTGATTAAATTCAACTTCAAATTCTACTAATTGCTCACTTAATATATATCCATCTTTTGCTGATGTTTCCTGTAAATAATATTTTCCTGGAATAAAATTTTCTACTTGTATTTCTCCTTCTGAATTTGTTTTTACATTAGAATATATTATCTGTTTGTTACTATCTAAAATATTAAACTCTACTCCTTCTAATTTTTGCTTAGTTTCTTGATCTTGTTTTATTATTTTAACTTTTGTTTCATTTTTATAGTATTTCTCTAATGTATTGCCTTTAGCATCTTCATACATAGCACATGTTAATGCGTAATCTTGATATGCGTTATTTTGTGCTTTTCCATATAATACAGGCTTACTGTTGATTTTAGTTTTTACTGATATATTAAAATCAGATTCTCCTGTAAGATTTTTTATTGGTATCAATATTTTAAATTTTTCATTTTGTAAAAATTCTTGTTTAGTTTCGTTTTTTAAATTTGTAATTTTTATTCCTTCTGGAAGTTCTGTTTTATTTGCTTTTAATTCTACTTTATAATTTGAAATTGTTGCTCCTGCTTTTATAGAATATATTTTTGAAACATATTCTTTTTCAATGTCATCTACATTAAAATTGTCTTCTTCTCTAATAATATTTACATTATTTGAAATCTGAGTTTCTGTACAATTATTCGCATCATTTAAGATTTTATTCATTGCATTTAATGTTCTGACTCCTGCTTCTCCTATAGGAGAATATTCACTTAAATTATTTCCGTGTATATAACAATATATAGCTTGTTTTGTCGCAGTAAATGCTTCTTCTTTGTTAGCACATCCTAATTCCTCTATTGTTTTGTATGGAAATCCATTTATAATTATCCTCCATAATTTAACATCTGATACAGTATTTTGTATATCAACTGAATATGATATTTCACTATTTACACCTTGTTTTGTTTTATCAAGGCAATATGCAGGATATGTTACTCCATCTTTAACATATTGTGCATAATCAGCTTTAACTACAATTCCTTTGTATTTTAACAAACTACCACAATCTCCTCCTGAAGTAATATTTGCAGAACTAATATCTATTGCTTTAACTGTACTAAATATTGTACATGTATTTAATATTAATAAACTAATTATAATTGGTATAAATTTCTTTAAACTTTTAATTTTATATTTCCCTCCTTAAATTATATATTTTATATAAATATAGTTATTTTTCTAAATTTTATATTTATTTTTGTATACAAGCTTTTTCTACAGCTTGTATACATCTTCTATATTCTGGTTCATTTTCTACACACGTAATTAGTGTTATTTTGTTTTCTTCTGTATTTTGTAAATAACTCCAATCTGTGTCTTTTATTATTATATTATTAACAACTGTATATTTTTTTTCAATATCATTAAACTTATAAATTATTTCATCTCCATATCTTAATAATTTTATATTAGCAAAATAATTTACTTTATACCCTCTATTATGTGCAGCTAAGCCTATGTTTCCACTATTTGAGGACGTTTCTTCAAAATGTCCTACATATTCATTCATTACTTCCTTGCTTGTGCCTTCATAGATAGGCGCTTCTAATGATATTTTTGGAATTATTATTTTCCAATTATAGTCTTTTAATTTATTTTCTTTTGTATTATTTAGGGGTATTTTACTTTGATTTTTTGAAATTTCTTTTGTTTCTTGATTAATATTGTTAGAATTTAACTCTACTATCACTGAATCTTTTTTTAATAGACTTGAAATATAGAGTGGATTAAAATTTATTTTTTTTAATATAAAATTTGAATTTATTAGAAAAAAGTATATCAGTATGGTTATTATAATACTTACAATATTAACATATCTTTTAGTATAGCTAATCATTCATACGGTTCACCAACCTTCTTATTGAATTTTTCTTTGATTAATTTTTTCGAAAAAACTTTTTTTGATATAAACACTTTCGTGTATTTGATTAAAATCTGTATCTATAATACTACATTTTTTTTAATTTGTAAAGCACTTTTCATCGCAAAATTCGACAAAATTCTCTTTATGAGTTACAATTCACAGTTAGTAACTTAATTAAATAAACAAGACAGTGTCTACAATTGTAGAAAGCCTGTCTTATTTACCTACATTTATTAATTATTACTTATATATGTTCCAGTACCTACACAACCGATTGAAACTGTACCATTTCCTCCTGCTCCTCCTGTATTACCACCTTCTCCAGTTATTGCAGCACCACCATTTGCCGTTATAGTTCCAGTTCCAGTACTTTCATAATTTTCTTTATAGAATATATTTACACTTCCTCCTCCAGATGCTCCTCCTGGATCTATTCTTCCATATCCATTTGACCTGTTTCCTGTACTAGAAGACACTCCATTTGCTTCTATTTTTCCATTGTTAGTTAGACTTTTTGAATACATTATTAGTAATCCACCTGTTCCGTTCCTTTGGTTATAATTTAACACACTCTCTTTGTAAGTTGCATAATTTCCACTTGGATTTCCTGTTCCTCCCATTGATATTTGTCCATATCCTGAACCATTATAAGAACTAACAGCACCATTACCTCCGTGCGCCTCCTACTGAAGATCCAGCTCCTGAACTTGCAGGTCTAAGTTCACTATCACCTGTTCCATCTGAATTTGCAGCGCCAGAGCCACTTCCACCAGAATATGGTGTACCTCTGCCTCCTGCTCCGACACTAATACCCCTCCACCAATTTCTTCCTGAACCTGTTCCACCTCCACCTGTTCTTCTATATACACCATTATTACCATTATTACCATTCCTTACAACACTTGTCGCATTTGCTTGTGTACTAATACTATAAGACGCTCCTCCTTTTCCTCCAGTAGCATCAATACTTTCGCAACTTCCATCTGTGTTTTCCCATAAATATACATTTTGACCTTCTGCTTTAGCTCCCCTTGCAGTCATGCTAATTGTACCTTTATTAATTATATCTCCAGTTACATATAATAGCATTCCTTTTGGTCCTCCATATAAAGAATTATATGCTGTTACTGTTACATTTTCATCTATTGTTAAATTTCCATTTACTTTTACTACTACCATATTTTTAGCATAACTATTAGCTGTACCTATATCATTTGCATCTCCAAATGTTTGATTTGTATTCCATTCTTGGTCTTCATCGAATACATAAGTGTGCATTGAATATGTTTCATCTCCTATTGTAACTTCAATATGTCCATCATTTTTTAGTTCTCGTTTCTCTATTTCTTGTATTATTCCTCCATCTATATCAGTTTGTGGTTGCATATTAATTTTATAATTTTTATTAAAAAGAATTTTATTTATCTCCTGTTTACTTACAAGCTTTATATCTACAGTTATTGTATTATCTTCATTAATTAAATTACTTTCATATAAATCTAAATAATCATCTTTTACTATTTCCATTCCTTCCTTATTATTACATAACTGCCATTGTCCCTTTTCTCCAATTTTATAATACATTGTAAAATCATCAAAATCCATATATCTATTTATTTGTAAAGTTGTTATTCCAGTTCCTTCTGTAGGATTTTTTACATTCAATATTTTATTTTTTATATATTCATTATCGACTTTTAAATTTTGATTTTGCACTTCTTTATTGCTTTCTTTTACTTTAAAAACATAATTTTGATCCTTTTTCACTTCATAATCCAATGCCATTACTTTTTTTCCATTGCATTGAATTTTATGATTATCTGGCGTTTCTATATACTCCAAACCATCTTCACTTTGCACTTTTACCAAAACTTTTATTTTATCATCATTTTGATTGTCATACATCGTATAAGTAAATAACTCAGCAATCTTAGGTTCTTCTTCTGCTTTTATGTTTCTTTCAATATTTTCCATCAGATTATTTTTATTTATTATTACATATACTATAACTATTATTATAACAAATACTACAAGTTTTATTTTTTTATTTTTCATTACATTCTCCTCCTTTGTATTTTTAAAACATTTTGTTATAAATATATTTTAAAACATATTGTTTTAAAAGTCAATATAACATTTTGTTTTAACCTATAATATTTGTTAAAGGTGATTTATATATGAAAACGAGAATAAAAGAATTAAGAGAGGATAGAGATTTAACACAAAAAGAATTAAGTTCTTATTTAAATATTTCTCAAGTTGCGTATTCGTATTATGAGATAAATAAAAGAGGAGTGCCCTTAGAAATTTTGGTTAAATTGGCAGATTTTTATGATACAAGTATTGATTATATTTTGTATAGAACTAATGAGAAAGAACCATATAAAAAAACATAAAAGCACATATTAATATTGCTTTTATGTTTTTATTTTTTTATTTTTCTAAATTTAATTCAAAATAAAACTCTACTCCATTATCTAAATTTTGCACACCATATTTATTTTGATAATTATTCATAATAGCTTTTACAAAAGCTAGTCCAATACCCGTTCCACCGTCTTCCCTATTTCTTGATTCATCAGCTTTGTAAAATCTATTCCATATTCTGTTTATATCCTCTTCTTTTATTTTATCTCCTGTATTGAATACTTTTATACAGACTTTATTTTTTTCTTTATCAATTTCATTTGAAATCTTAATAATCTTCTTTCCATCTTTTTCCTTTACATTTTTGATAGCATTTGTTAAATAATTTGTCATTACTTGTTCTATATAAAAATCATCTGCTAATACTTGTATATTCTCGTTTTCTTCAAATTCGATTTTTACATTCTTTTCTTCTAGCATAACTCTAGATTTTCTTATTACTTCTTTTTCAAGTTCTACTATATTAAATATATGGTTTTTAAATTCTCTTTTTCCATATTCTAGTTTCATTAATTCTAGTAATTGTTTTACAAGTTTGTCCATTTTATTTGTTTCATCAAGTATTACTTCTGCATAAAATTTTCTATTTTCTTCATCTGTATTAACATTTTCAATTAGTCCTTCGCTATATCCTTGTATTAAAGCAATTGGTGTTTTTAATTCATGAGATACATCTGATATAAAACTTTTTCGCATTTCTTCTAATTTTGATTTTTCTTCTATGTCTTTTTCTAATTCTATATTAGAATTTCTTAATTGTTTTATAGTTTTTTCTAATTTATCTGACATTATATTTATACTTTTTCCTAAGTCATTTATTTCATCTTTAGCGTTTGTTTCTTGATATTTATAACTAAAATCTAAATTTGACATCTTTTTTGCTATGTTATTAAGTTGCAGTATCGGCTCTGTAAACTTTTTTGATACTATTGATACCAGAAATGATGCTATAAGTATAGTAATTCCTGCCATTAGTAATAAGAAATTATTTGATATTTTAACACTATCTTGAATTGAAGTTAAAGGGATACGTATGTATAAAAAATATCCATTATCTAAAATTCCAGATAACATTATATATGATAATCCATTTTTTAAATCTGTCTGTTTTTTTATTGTGAATTTTTCATTATTTTCTAATTCTTTTGCAGATGACATATTAAATCTATCTATTATATTATTTATACTTCCTATTACTGATGAAAAGTTTTTATTTGTTGTATATACATTTATTCCATTATTATCTTTTACTAAAATATCAAAGTTATTCTTTATAGACAATTTTTCTAGTTCTGTTTCTATATCACTTTCTTGACTTGGATCTTTGTAATAATTATTAATTGTTTCATATACTGTTTTTAACGTTTTTTCTTTATTATATAAATAAAAGTTTTCTAATGCAAAATTGTTAACGATTATTAAAAATACTATTATTAGTAGTATTGTTGCACTCAAAGTTAAAAATAGTTTTACTTTTACTGATGATAATATATTTTTTATATTTTCTTTTATATCTTTCATATATTTATTAAATTTGATGCTATACATATTACTTGTTACAATTTGACAATAGTATAATTTTTATATTAATGTTGATATATTAATATATCAACATCTTAAGTAATTATAATTTTTGCTATAAATTGTAATTTTTATTTTTTATAGTATTATTTAACTTCAAATTTATATCCTACACCTCTCATTGTTTTTATATATTTTCCCTTTTTTCCTAATTTATGTCTTATTTTTTTTATATGGCTGTCTATAGTTCTAGAATCTCCATAATAATCAAAATTCCAAACATTCATTAAAATTTTATCTCTTGAAAGTGCTATGTTTTCATTTTCTATTAAGTATACTAATAATTCATATTCTCTTAAACTTAATTCTATAGCTTTTCCATCTACTGTAACTGTTCTTCCTTCTTTATCTATTTCAATGCCATCATAATTTTTTCTTTTTTCGTTATTTCCTTGTGTTCTTTTTAGTATTGCTTCAACTCTTGCAACTAATATTTTAGGACTAAATGGTTTTGATATATATTCGTCTACTCCTAATTCAAATCCAAATAGTTCATCTTGTTCTTCTCCTCTAGCAGTTAACATTATTATTGGTACTTTTGAATTTTGTCTAATCTGCCTTAAAACTGACCACCCATCTAATTTTGGCATCATTACATCTAATAATATTAAATTTATTTTGTCTGCCTTTTCTTCAAATATTTGTAATGCTTGTTCTCCATCTTCTGCTTCTAATATATTATAACCTTTTGCTACTAAAAAATCTTTTATTAATTTTCTCATTCTAGATTCATCATCTACTATTAAAATATATTCATTCATTTTCTTATATAAATTTTATACTTTTCTCCTTATTAAATTTAGGTTTTCAAAAAGAATGTTACAGTTCAATATTTATATAATTTTTTTATAAATATTAATATAAAAACCTTTAGAATAAGTTAATTTTATTGTCAGTAAACTGTAACAAGCAATTACCTATAAACTTTTTATTTGAATAATTATATAGTTTTTTTATGTTTATTTCAATATGATTTTGTGTCCTATTTGTGAATATTTTTTATTAATTTTTAACATATATTGTTTTTGAATCGTACGCTAATTCTACTTTTTCTTCTCTTAAAATTTGCATTATTTTAAAATTTATTTTTTCTTTTTCTTCAAGAAAACTTTCATAATTTATTGAATTTGTATAACTACATACCATTAAGTTTATTCCATTATCTGTTATATTATCAAATCTTACAATAATGCTATCATCTATTACATCATCATGTTGCATAAGCATTTGTTTTATTCTTTCTTGTATTATTTTTATTTTTTCTATTGGCGTATCTAATTCTATACAAAGATTTACTTTATTCCTTCTTTTTTCCATTCTACTCCAATTAATTATAGAGTCATTTGCAATTACTGAATTTGGTATATTTACAACTGAATTTTCAAAAATTCTTACTCTTGTGCTTCTAAATGTAATATCTTCTACTGTTCCCTCGTATTTATCTACTTCTATCCAATCTCCAACTACAAATGGTTTGTCTAGAAAGATTACTAACCCTCCAAATAGATTTTTAGCAGTATCTTGTGCTGCTAATGTTATTACAACACTTCCTATTCCTAGTCCAGCTACTAGTCCATTTAGATTATATCCTAATTCTGTTATTATTAAAAATCCTGCTATTATATAAATTACAACTCTAATAGCTTTTAATATAAATTTAAACATTGTGTCTTCTAATTCTGGATTTAATTTTTGCTTAATTTTTTTTATAAAATTACTATTTATTGTTAATGTATTAGAAATTCCATTTGCAATAACTACTATTACTGCAATTTTAAATATTCTATTTATTATTGAAAATAATGTTTCATCTATATTTAATGATACCTTTAAAAATAGTATTGCTAAGTATATTCCTAATATTACATAGAAAACTTTTAGAGTATTATAAAATGTATTATTTTTTAATTCTCTTTTATTTTTTAAATCAATATTAAACATTCTAATAGTTATATATGCTAATTTTTTGCTTAATATTCTAAATACTAAATATATAGCTATTGCTATTATTATATCTATAATTTGATTTATATGTATCTCTTTTATTTTTTCAAAAACACTAATTATATTTTCCATTTTTATATTTGATTAACCTTTAAATTTAGTTACATTCTAAAATTAAATAATTTTACTTGTTGTAAATTGTAACTATGGCTAACTTCTCCTTTCTATGTAAATTTTAGTCTATTATCTTGCATAATAACTTTCTAATATAAAAGACTTCCATAAATTATTTTATGTTGGTATTTCTTCGCTCTATTATGCGAACTCTTTCCATAAAATAATTAAAGAAGTCTTAAATAATTATAGTTTTTATATTTATGCCATATAATCTCTTAATTTTTTGCTTCTACTTGGATGTCTTAATTTTCTTAATGCTTTGGCTTCAATTTGTCTAATTCTTTCACGTGTTACATTAAATTCTCTTCCAACTTCTTCAAGAGTCCTTGATTTTCCGTCTTCTAAACCAAATCTTAATTTTAATACTTTTGCTTCTCTTGGAGTTAAAGTATTCATTACTTCTTCTAATTGTTCTTTTAAAGAGTATATGAAGCAGCATCATGTGGTGCTGGGCTATCTTCATCTTGTATAAAATCTCCTAAATGACTATCTTCTTCTTCTCCTATTGGCGTTTCCAAAGATACTGGATCTTGTGCGATTTTTTGTATTTCTACTACTTTTTCAACAGAAATTTCCATTTCTTTAGCAATTTCTTCAGGTGTTGGCTCTCTACCTAATTGTTGTAATAGATTCCTTGATGTTCTTATTAATTTATTTATTGTTTCTACCATGTGTACAGGTATTCTTATAGTTCTTGCTTGATCTGCAATTGCTCTTGTAATTGCTTGTCTTATCCACCATGTTGCATAAGTACTAAATTTGAATCCTTTTGTATAGTCAAATTTTTCTACTGCTTTTATTAATCCCATATTTCCTTCTTGTATTAGGTCTAAAAATAACATTCCTCTTCCTACATATTTTTTTGCTATACTTACTACAAGTCTTAGATTTGATTCAGATAATTTTTGTTTTGCTTCTTCATCGCCATCTAATATTTTTTGTGCTAAATCAAGTTCTTCTTCAAATGTTAAAAGAGGTATTTTTCCTATCTCTCTTAAATACATTCTAACTGGGTCATCTACACTTATACCTTCAAATGTTGTGTCTGTTATTTCATCTAGTTTTAGTTCTTCTACTTCTTTTAAATCTTCAATATCTGGTTCTTCATCAAAATCTTCTGGTAATATATCTACTCCAATTTTTTCAAATTCATCAAATACTGAGTCTATTTTTTCGGGATTCACATCATTTAATTTGTTCGCTAAATCCTCATAGGTCATTTTTCCATTTTGCTTTGCTTCTTTTACTATATTATTTATTTTTTCTTTGTCTTCATTATTTATTTCTGTCTGTTTTTTATTGTTTTCTAATTCTTCTACTTTTTCCTCATTTTCCTTTGGCTTTGCCATATAATCCACTCCTATTTTATTTTTGCTAACATAATAATAATATTACTTAGCTCTTTCTCTAATTCACTTTTTTGCTCATTATTAGTATTTTGTTCTAATAATTCTAAAATTTCAAATTTTCTGTTGTTTAGTTTTTCTTTTTCATATATTTGTATTATATCATCTATTGCTTTTTCTATATTATCTATCCCATAATCATCTGCCATTATCATAGTAATCCTATTTTGTTCTTCTTGCTCTAAATTGTCAATTATGTCATTAATATTACTATTTCCTTTTTCAAATTGTTCATACAGTTTTTTTATTATTTTTTTATTTACTTCATCTTGGAAGTCATTTATATTTATATTGTTTTTTAATATTTCATATATTGATAAATCTCCTGTAAGTAGGATAGAAATTATTGTATTTTCTCTTCTTTTTATTTCTTTTGAAACTTCTTTATTTTCTATTTTTCTATGTGTAATTATTGGTTTCGCTTTTCCTAATATTTTTTCATTATTTGAATATGCTAATTTATTTACTTCAGCATATATTGCTTCTTTTGAGATATCATATTCTTTTGCAATCTTCTCTATATATACTTCTTTTTCTATTGTATTATTAACATTAGAAATTAATTTAGATATTTCATTTAAGAACTTAATTTTATCATTTATATTTTCTAAGTTTAGATTTCTTTTTAGTATCTTTGCTTTAAATTCAATTACAGAAAGTGCTTTATCTACTAAGTTATTAAAACGTGCATTTCCATATTTTATTATATATTCATCTGGGTCTTTTGCTCCTTCCATCTGCAATATACGTAAATCACATCCCATATTTTGTAATATTTCTAATGCTCTTAATTTTGCTTGTAATCCTGCTTCATCTGAATCAAAGCTTAATATTATTTGTTCTGCATTTCTTCTTAATAACCAGCCTTGTTGTTCTGTTAATGCTGTACCTAATGGTGCTACTACATTTGTTATTCCTCTCTGATGTAATGATATTACGTCCATATACCCTTCTACTATTAATAATCTTTTTGTATCTCCTCTTTTTGCTACATTTAATCCAAATAGTTGTCTACCTTTACTGTATACTACATTTTCTGGTGAATTTATATATTTAGGTTTTGAATCATCTAATACTCTTCCTCCAAATGCTATAACTCGTCCTCTTGAATCACATATTGGAAACATTAGCCTATTTCTGTATCTATCAATATATTGTCCTTTATCATTTTTATTTACTAAGCCTGATTCAAGTATCTCATGTTCTTCAAATCCTTGTTTTTTTAACTCCTTATATAGTTCATCAAATTTACCAGAAAATCCTATTCTAAATGCTTTTAATGTTTCATTACTTAATTGTCTTTTTTTTACATATTCTTGTGCTATTTTAGCTTGTGGTTTATATAAATTTTGATGATAAAATTCCGCTGTAAATTCATTTACTTTGTAAACTTTCGCTTTTAGTTCTTCTTTTAAAGAGTCTATATTATTTTCTAATGATGGTAGTTGTATGTTTGCTCTTTCTGCTAACATTTGTACAGTTTCTATAAAGTTTAATCCTTCTATTTTTGATACAAATGTATATACATTGCCACCTATTCCACATCCAAAACAGTGAAATATTTGTTTATCTGGAGATACTGAAAAAGAAGGTGATTTTTCATTATGAAATGGGCATAGTCCAAAGAAATTTCTTCCGCTTCTTTTTAAATGCATATATTGTGATATTACATCTACTATATCATTTGATTGTCTTACTTCATTTATAATTTCTTCACTATATCTTGCCATTTTTCCTCTCTTTCTCTCAAATAAACATACTTATATATATTATTCGACGGATTTTACGTAAATCCTTCTTGATTTTTTAAAATTTAAAGAAGATAACTAAAAAGCTATCTTCCTTCACTTGTTTCTTTTCTATAATTGATATTTTGTTTTTGTTTAATTCTCGGGGTTTTATCTGCAACGTGGTATTTTCTATTTTCTAATACTTTGTCTATTGATTCTATTGTTCGTTCTCTTTTTTCTATTGGCATTTCATTAAGCGTTTTTAGTAGATTTCTATCTGCTAACATTCCTAATGTTTTAATTGTTTCTGAATCTTGTACTAATTTAGCTAACATATCTATGCTTTCTCTTTTTCTTTCTTCTGGAATTTTTCTTATTTGTTTTAAAAGTTCTTCTAAATTTCCTCTTGTTCCCCTTATTTGACCTTCTATATTAGTTACTTCTTGTTGTGATAATTCTTGTCCAAAAAATACTTCTATTGCATTAATAAAGTCTTGTTCTTGTTTTTTATCTAAGTTTCTCATATTATCTGATTGTGGTATTATAAATGTTCTTGTTTCTTCATACTTTTTAACTATATTTCTTGCCATTTCTCTTAAAATCATTGCCGTTAAATCATCTTTATTAAATCTACCTTCTTTTTTTCCTTCTATTTCTTCTTTTTTTCTATATTCTTCTTCTACTTTACTTGGTAAATCTATTTCTATCATTTCCTCAACAGGAATAATTTTTGATAATGTATATATTTTTGTTCCTTTTTTTATATCACTATAGTAATTTTCTGCCATTTTTTTAGCTATTACTTTTTGAACTAATACATCAATTTCTTCATTTGTTTCGCCATCTAAAAAGCTTTTTATTTCTTCAATTCTTTCTACTACTTCGTTATCTCTTTTTTCTTTGCAATTTTTATACAAAATTATAAGTTCATTTTTCATACGTTGTTCTAATATTTTTTTATCTTCTACATTTTTCATTAATTGCAACCTTTGTTCTGTATTCATATCACTTTCGTCTACTATAGTTGCAATTACTGAATCTGGTACATTAGTTTTACTTTCTTCTACAACTTCTGTTATAAAATCATTTGGAATTTCTTTATCTTTTGATATCTCTCTAGCTGTTTTTTCAAAGACTCTGTTAGGTATTTCTTCTTTTTCTAAAATTCTTCTTAAAACTTCTCTTATAGTTTCTGGATTATTATTTTCTTTTATTATATCCATTATTTTTTCAACTGTACTGTCTATTGGGTGTTCTTCTCCACTAACTTTATTTTCTGTATATGTGTTTGCAATTCCTTCTGCAAGTCTTTTTGCATCGTTTCTTCCTAATATATCTCTTATTTTGTTTGTTAATTTCATTGTTACTTCATTCCTTCCTAATGTCCAAATTTTTTATCTTTATAAAATTTTTATTTACATTTTTTATAATAATTTACACCTAGAGTTATGTTTCTTTTCTATGAATTATAGCTTCTATTTTCCATAATAACTGTCTAACATAATTTGCTTAATTTCTTCAACTAATGGAACTCTTGGATTTGCAGTTGTACATTGGTCTTCAAAAGCTCTATCTGCTACCATATCAAGTTTTGATAAAAACTCATCTTCGTTAATACCTGCATCTTTAAAAGATTTTGGAATTCCTAAATTTTCATTTAATTCTTTTATTCTATTTACTAAGCTATTAACTCCTTCTTCAATTGTATCTGCCTTTAATCCTAATTTTTTTGCTAATTGGCAATATTTTTCATCTGCTATAAAATATTCGTATTTAGGAAAAGACACAAATTTTGAAGGCTTAGTTCCATTATATTTTACAACATAAGGTAATAATATTGCATTAGCTCTCCCATGTGGTATATGATATTCTCCTCCCATTTTATGTGCTATTGAGTGACTTACTCCTAAAAATGCGTTTGTAAATGCCATTCCTGCTATTGTACTTGCATTGTGCATTTTTTCTCTTGCTAGTTTGTTACTTCCATCATTATACGCAATTTCTAAATATTTCATTACTATTTCAACTGCTTTTTCAGCTAGACCATCAGTATAATCTGATGCCATATTTGATACATAAGCTTCTAATGCATGAGTTAATACGTCCATTCCTGTATCTGCTGTAACAGATTTTGGCAAACTC
>CANQTJ010000031.1 GCA_947626705.1 uncultured Clostridia bacterium
ATGTTTAGGTTCTTATGTATTTACAGATCCAAAAGGTGAATTATATGATAGAACAGCTGGATATTTAAAAGAGCATGGATATCAAATTAAAGTATTAAATTTAGTAAGACCACAATTCAGTGATGGATATAATCCATTAATGCATATTTCTTCAGAGTTAGATGTAGACGTAATTGCAAATACAGTAGTAAAAGGACAAAAAACAGATAGCAGTTCAGACCCATATTGGGATGATATGGCAGAAATGTTATTAAAAGCATTAATTTATTATTTGATAGCTACAAGGCCAGAAGAAGAACAAAATTTGGCAAGTTGCGCTGAATTGGTTAGAGCTGCAAATAAAAATGGAGGAAGTAATTTACTTTCAGATTTAATAAATCAATTACCTTATGACCATCCAGCAAGAATGTATTATAAATCAATAGAAATAGCACCAGAAAAAACGTATGGTTCTATACTAAGTTCTTTACAATCAAAACTTGGTAAGTTTGATTCTAAAGAAATAGCAGAATTAACGTCAACAGATACTATAGATTTTGAAGAAATAGGTAGTAAAAAAACCGCTGTTTATGTAATATCATCAGATACACATACAGCTTATGATTTTTTACTTACAATATTTTTCTCACAAATGATACAACAATTATATGATTTTGCAGACAAAAATGGAGGAGCTTTAAAAGAAAGAACATATTTTATATTAGATGAGTTCGCTAATATTGGTAAAATACCAGACTTTGATAAAAAAATATCTACATCAAGAAGTAGAGGAATATCTTTTAGCGTTATATTGCAAAATATAGATCAGTTAGAAGCGGTTTATGAAAAATCTTATGAAACTATAATGGGTAACTGTGATACGCATGTATTTTTAGGAAGTAACTCATTTAAAACAGTAGAGTATTTTTCTAAAGCTTTAGGAGAAAAAACTATAGAGAGAGATAGTATATCAATAAATAAAGATAAGAAAAATTTTAAAACAGGAAAGAGTATTTCTGACCAAATAATGGCTAGAGCACTTATGACACCAGATGAATTAAGAAGAATGGATAATGATTTATGTATAATTTACGAAAAAGGTATTAAGCCTGTAAAAGCTAATAAATTTTATTATTTTAAACATCCTATGGTAAAAGAACTAGCAAGATTTGAGATTAGTCATAATGATATAGGAGAGATTGATAGAGGAACTTGGAGAAAATATAATCCATATAATCCATATACTGAAGAAAGTAATGAAAAAGCTGTTAATAATTTAGATATAGAATCATTAGATGATTTATTTGATGATGAAGATAAAAGTAAAACACAAAGTATTTTAGCAGATAAGGTTGAGGAAAAATCTTCAGTAAAAGAGAATTTCTCAGATGGCTTTTTGGATTTAGATGATAATGCACCTGTGCTTCCTCAAGAAGATGAAGATGATACTTATGATTTACAAAAAGAGTTAGAGGCTAAATTTGATGAATTGTTTGGACCGTTAGATGAAAATAATTAAAGATAAAGTCGAATTTTGCGATGAAGAAAATTGCAAAATTCGACTTTTTATAGTATTATATAAAATATATTTAATAAGAGTAATTATGGAGGAAAATATGAAATTTATACACATTGCTGATATACACTTTGATAGTCCATTTGTCAATCTTTCTGACAAAGAAAATTTAGGCGATTTAATGAGACTACAACAAAGAAAAGTATTTAAAAAGGTTATAGAATATATAAAGGAAAATGATATAGAATGTTTATTTATATCTGGTGATTTATATGAGAATAAATACATAAAAAAATCAACTATTGAATATATAAATAATTTATTTAAAGAAATACCAGAAACGAAAATATTTATTTCACCTGGAAACCATGATCCATATATTAAAAACTCATATTATAATAAATTTAATTGGAATGAAAATGTAAAAATATTCAATTCAAAAATTGAAAAAGTGGAATTAAATGATGTAAATGTTTATGGATATGGATTTGATAATTTTTATTGTAAAGATAGTGGAATACAAGACTTTGAAATTGATAATAAAAATAAATTGAATATTTTAGTAATGCATGGTTCATTAGAAGGTGGAGCTATAGATGATGCTGAATATAATCCATTATCTAAAAGAATATTAAAGCAAAAAGGATTTGATTATGTAGCTTTAGGGCATATACATAAATTAGATTATAATACAGAAGAATGTCAAAATATAGTTTATCCAAGTTCATTAATTGCTTTAGGTTTTGATGAATTAGGACAGCATGGAATGATTTTAGGAGATATAGAAAAAAGATTATTAAATTTAAAGTTTATTCCGTTAGATGAGATACAATTTAAATTAGAAGAAGTTGATGTCACAAGTATTATATCTAAAGAAGAATTAATAGAAAAAATAAATGAACTAAAGTTTGAAGATAGTAATTTAGTAGAAATCATTTTAGTAGGAAAAAGAAATTTTGAAATTGATAAATATGAGATATATAAATTAATTTCAAATGAGAAAATAATAAAAATTAAAAATAAAACAAAAATTAATTATGATTTAAATAAATTAGCAAATGAAAATACATTAAAGGGTTTATTTGCTAAGGAAATGCTAAATAAATTAAATGCTGAAAATTTATTAGAAGATGAAAAAGAAATAATAGAAAAAGCAATTGAAATTGGATTTGAAGCATTAGAATAATAATCTATAAAATAATATAAAAAAATAAAGGAGAAAAAATTGAAAATAAATAAATTGAAAATAAATTCTTATGGAAAAATAAAAGAAAAAGAAATCGTTTTTGAAAATGGAATTAATATAATTTATGGACAAAATGAAACTGGAAAATCTACATTAATAAAATTTTTAATTAATTCATTTTATGGAATTTCTAAAAATAAAAAAGGAAAAGAAGTTTCTGATTATGAAAAATATAAGCCTTGGAATGGTGTAGAGTTTTCAGGGAAAATAGAGTATGAATTAGATGATAATAAAAAATTTGAAATATATAGAGATTTTAATAAAAAAAATCCTAAAATATTCAATGAAAATATGGAGGATATTTCAAAGCAATTTAATATTGATAAAAATAAAGGAAATGAGTTTTTTTATGAGCAAACCAAAATAGACGAAGATTTATTTTTGTCTACTATTGCTATAAATCAAAATGAAGTAAAATTAGATAACCAATCTCAAAATTTTTTAATACAGAAAATTGCTAATTTAGCACAAACAGGTGATGATAGTACATCTTTTAAAATGGTAATTGATAGAATAAATAGAAGGCAATTAGATGAAGTTGGGACAGAAAGGTCTAGGGAAAAGCCAATTAATATAATTAGTAAAAATATAGAAAATTTACAAAATGAAAAGCAGGAATTAGAAAAATATTTAGATTTAAAATATAATTTTGAGGAAGAAGAAAATAATATAAAATATGAAATTGAAAATTTAGAAAATGAAAATAATTTTTTAACAGAATTTAAATTATTAAATGAAAATGAAAAAATAGAAAATGAAAAAATAAAAATAAAAGAAAATATGAAAAATGAAAATTTAAATAAAATAAATTTAATAAATAATAAAATAAATGAATTAAAAAATAATAATAAAAATATTTTTGAAGAATATTCAGAAAAATATTTAAATAATAAAAAAATAAAAAATAAAAAAAATAAAGATAAAATAAAAAAATTAAATATTATTTTTTTAATATTAATTTTAATAAATATTTTACAGTTTATTATAATAAAAAATAATATTTTTAAATATATTTTTCTTCTTACAGTACCAACGTTTTTGATTTTTTATATATTTTTATTAAATAAAGAAAAAAATAAAATAAAATATAAAGAAAAAATAGAAAAAAATAATTTTGAAAAAATAAATTTGGAATTAATTAAATTAGAAAATGAAAAAAAATTGATAGAAAATAATTTTAATAATTTAAATGAAGAATTAAATAAAATAAAAAATAATTTTAATTTAAAAATAAATTTAGAAAAAGAAAAAATAAAAAATAAATATTTAAATAAAATAGAAAAAAATAAAATAAATAATTTTATTAATTTAAATAATTTAGAAAATATAAATTTTGAAATAGAAAAAAATCAAAAAGAAATAAATAATAAAAAAATAAAATTGCATTCATTAGAATTAGATAAAAAAAATATTGAACCTAAATTAGATACTTTATCAAAAATTGAAGAAAATTTAGTTAACAATAATAATAAAATGTTAACTCTAAAAAACTTGAATTTAAGCATAAATATGGCAAAAGATGTATTAAATGAATGCTATGAGAAAATGAAAAACGGTGTAACCCCTAAATTTACAGAAAATTTATCAAATAATATTTGTAATATTACTGATGGAAAATATAATAAAGTAATGTTTAATGAAGAAGATGGTTTAATTGTAGAGTTGAAAAATGGTGATTATGTTCCTGTTAATAGATTAAGTATTGGTACTATTGATCAATTGTATTTATCTTTAAGGCTTTCTATGGTAGATGAATTATCAGAAGAAACTATTCCTATTTTATTAGATGAAGTATTTGCTTTTTATGATGATGAAAGATTACAAAATATATTATTATATTTGAATAATAAATTTAACGATAGGCAAATTATTATTTTTACTTGTACTGATAGAGAAAAAAATATTTTGGAAAAAAATAATATTAATTTTAATTATTGTGTTCTTGAAGATGTTTAAGCAATAATAATTCATATTTATATTGCAGTAACAGAGTTATAAGATAATGGTTTATTTAAAAGTAATGTAAAGGATGCTTGAAAACTCCTTCCATAAAATGTCAAGAAATTATCATGTAACATAATAGAAACTTAAAAAATTAACAACTTGTAAATACAATAAATTTGTAGTATAATATAACAAGTTATTTTGAAAAGGAGAATATATTTATGTTTGAAAAATTAGAAGCTGTAGAGAACAGATATGAAGAATTAACTAAAATGATAAGTGATCCAGAAGTAATATCAAATCAAGTAGAGTGGCAAAAATTAATGAAAGAACATGCAAGTATAGAAGATGTTGTTTTAAAATTTAGAGAATATAAAAAAGCAAAAGAATCAATGAATGAAGCTAAAGAAATGATGGAAGACAAAGAATTAAAAGAATTAGCAGAAATAGAATATTATGATGCAAAGGAAAAATTACCAAAGATAGAAGAAGAATTAAAGTTTTTATTAATTCCCAAAGATCCTGATGATGATAAAAATATTATTTGTGAAATAAGAGCAGGAGCAGGTGGAGAAGAAGCAGCATTATTTGCTGGTACATTATTTAGAATGTATACAATGTATGCTGAAACAAAGCATTGGAAAGTAGATGTATTAAATGAAAATGAAACTGGTTTAGGTGGATATAAAGAAATAACATTTATGGTTACTGGTAAAGGTGTATATAGTAGATTAAAATTTGAAAGTGGAGTGCATAGAGTACAAAGAGTTCCAGATACAGAGAGTAGTGGAAGAATTCATACTTCAACTGCTACGGTTGCTGTACTTCCAGTGGTTGAAGATGTTGAAATAGAAATAAATCCATCAGACATAAAAATGGAAGTTTTCCGTTCTTCTGGTGCGGGTGGACAGCATATAAACAAAACATCTTCTGCCGTAAGGCTTATACATGAACCAACAGGAATTGTTGTAGAATGTCAAACAGAAAGATCACAATTTCAAAATAGAGATAATGCAATGAGAATGCTTAGAACAAAGCTTTATGAGATTGAAAAACAAAAACAAGATAGTGAAGTTGCAAATGCAAGAAAATCACAGGTTGGTTCTGGCGATAGAAGTGAAAAAATAAGGACTTATAATTATCCTCAAGGAAGAATAACTGATCATAGAATTGGAATGAGTATTTATCAAATGGAAAATTTTTTAAATGGAAATATAGATGAAATGATTGATAATTTAATTGCAGCAGATAGAGCTGAAAGATTAAAAGGTGATGAGGAATAAAAAAAACTCTTTAAAATATATTTATATAGAATATATTTTAAGGAGTTTTAGTTTGAAAGAAATTAATCTTTTAATCTATATGTGCCTTTATAAATCGAGAAAGGAATGAAATTTTTTATGAACGAGATTTTAAAAACATCATTATTAGGATTATTTTTTGGTACATTTGGAACTACTTTAGGAGGAATATTGGGGATAATTATCAAAAAAAATTCAAATAAATTTTTAAGTTTTATATTATCCTTTGCATCTGGATTAATGATGGCTGTTATATGTTTTGATTTAATTCCTGAAGCATTAGAAATAAGTAGTATTTACGGTGTTGTTATAGGTGTATTGTTAGGAATAGTAACAATGATTTTTTGTGATGTATTTGTTCAAAATAAATTTAATGCTAAGAAAAAAGTTTATGATGGAAAAAATGATTTATTGAGAACAGGTATTATTGTTTCAATAGGACTTGCAATTCATAATTTCCCAGAGGGATTAGCCATTGGGTCTGGTTTTGAAGCTTCATTAAAATTAGGATTGGGTTTGGCAATAGCAATTTGTTTACATGATATACCAGAAGGTATATCAATGGCAGTACCTATGAAAAACGGAGGAATGAGTAAAGGAAAAGTTGTTTTTTACGTTATATTATCAGGAGTTACTACAGGGATAGGTGCATTTTTTGGAGCAATTGTTGGTTCAATATCAGAAACTGTTATTGCAATTTGCTTAAGTTTTGCAGCAGGTGCAATGCTTTATATAGTATCTGGGGAGCTTATACCAGAATCTAATAAATTATATAAAGGTCGAATGTCAGCTGTTGGAAATATGATAGGATTTATAATTGGAATTTTTGCGACTAAATTGTAATAAAGATAAATCTCCGATTTTACATAAAATTATAAAAAATTTTATGATAAATTAAGCGAAAAAATGTTTGAAAAATTTAAAATTCTATTGACTTTTAAAACTGTAGATTATATAATTAGTAGGAAAATAATAAAGAGCAGAATGTGGTTGCCACCTATATTACATAGAAAGTGAGGTGGCTAATATGTTAGATGGAATATTGTAATACAAAAAATAAATAATGTAAAATAGAATAGGAGAAAAAGGATGCAAAACGTATTAGAAGGATTAAATAATAAACAATATGAAGCAGTAAAAAATACAGAGGGGCCATGTTTAGTAATAGCAGGGGCAGGAAGTGGAAAAACAAAAGTATTAACCCATAAAATTGCATATTTAATAGGAGAAAAAGGGGTATTACCTTGGAATATTTTAGCAATTACATTTACAAATAAAGCTGCAAATGAAATGAAAGAAAGAATTGCTAATTTGGTTGGAGATGTAGCAAAGGATATATGGATGGGTACATTCCACTCTATATGTGTACGTATATTAAGAAAATTTATTGATAGAATAGGTTTTGATACATCATTTATAATATTTGATACGTCAGACCAAAGGACTTTAGTAAAAGCATGTATAAAAACTATTGGATTAGATGATAAATTATTTACGGATAGAAGCGTTTTATCAGAAATAAGTAATGCTAAAAATGAAATGCTAGAACCAGAACAGTATGCTGTTAGAGCAACAGGAGATTTTAGAAAAGAAAAGATAGCATTAGTATATGAATTATATCAAAAAAGATTAAAAGAAAATAATGCTATTGATTTTGATGATATTATAAATTATACAATAAAAATTTTGATGGACAATATAGATATATTAGAGTATTATTCAAATAAATTTAAATATGTTTTAGTAGATGAGTATCAAGATACAAATAAATCACAGTTTACATTAGTTACTTTATTAGCATCTAAAAATGGTAATATAACAGTTGTTGGAGATAATGATCAAGGGATTTATAGTTTCCGTGGAGCCGATATTTCAAATATTTTAAATTTTGAGAAAGACTTTCCAGGAACAAAAATAATTAAATTAGAGCAGAATTATAGATGCACAGGTAATATATTAAAAGCTGCAAATTCTGTAATAAAAAATAACGAAGTTACGTATAAGAAGGAATTATGGACAGAAAATGATATAGGAAATTTACCAAAAGTATATTCTGCCACTAATGAATATGATGAGGGAACATATATAGCACAACAAATTGAACATTTAAAAAGAGAAGAATATTATAAGTATTCAGATTTTGCAGTTTTATATAGAATGAATACACAATCTAGAGCAATTGAAGATATTTTAAGAAGAGAAAATATACCATACAAAATTATAGGTGGGCTAAAATTCTATGAAAGAAAAGAAATAAAAGATATAATTGCATATTTAAGATTAATACAAAATCCTTCAGATAATATAAGTTTAAAAAGAGTAATAAATGAGCCTAAAAGAGGAATAGGAAAAACAAGTTTAGATAAAATAGAAGCAATATCTGATAATAGTGGTGTGTCTATGTATGAAATTATAGAAAATGCAGATAAGTATTCATTAAATAGAGTTTTTGTAAATTCAAGAGAATTTATAAATTGTATACAGGAATTAAGAAGTAAAAAGGATAATATGAAAATATCTGATTTAATAAAAGAAACTCTTAAAAAATCAGGATATATGAAGGCTCTAGAAGATGAAAATACAATAGAGGCAGAAAATAGAATTGAGAACTTAGAAGAATTTTTAACAGTTGCGATTGAATTTGAAGAAGAATCAGCAGATAATAGACTAAGTGATTTCTTAGAGGGGATAACTTTATCTAGTGATATTGATAATATGGAAGAAACAGAAGATACTGTTACACTTATGACATTGCATAGTGCTAAAGGTCTGGAATTTCCAGTAGTATTCTTAGTTGGAATGGAAGAAGGTATTTTTCCAGGTTATAAATCTATATTAGAACCTAAGGAATTAGAAGAAGAAAGAAGATTATGCTATGTGGGTATTACGAGAGCAAAAGAAAATCTGTTTTTGACATGTAGTAAACAACGTACAATATTTGGTTCTACAAGTTGCAATCAAGTGTCTAGATTTTTAAGAGAAATACCATCTGAATTACTAGATGGATATGATGAAGCTTTAGGAGATAAACAAGATACAAATAATATTTTTGGGGATTCAAAATATAGTTGGACTTATGGAAGTAAAGATAATAGTAATATAAAAACATATAAAATTGGTAAAAAAGAGCAAGATGTTGTATCTGCATCAAATAGTAATGGATTTATGTTTAGAACAGCGGAAAGTTTCTTAAATTCATTAAATAAAAAATCTACTGGTAATGATGTTGACTTATCTAAATATAAAACAGGAGTTAGAATATTACATAAAAAGTTCGGAGAGGGAACAATAAGTAGTGTTGAGCCTGAAGGAGAGGACTTAAAAGTTGATATACAATTTGATAAAGTAGGACATAAGCGTTTGATGGCTAAATTTGCTAATTTGCAAGTAATTGAATAAAGAATAATAGCGAAAATTATTTGAATTTTTACTATAAAAAGTTTTGAATAGAATGAACTTAATGTTTTCAATATAGTAAGGATTTAAATAATATTCGCTTTTTTTCACATTTGTTTTTAATAATTTATTAATTTAATATAGTATTATAAATAGCAATGTATAAAAATAAAAAAAATGTAAATAATAGAGAGTAATAATGTATGGAAAGGAAGGATAAAAATGGCAGATTTAAATCAAATAGAATTACAACATCTAAGACATTTAATAGGAGCACATGAAACAATATATCAAAAGTTAAACACATATTCATCACAAGCAGTAGATCCACAAATAAAGCAAATATTTACAAAAGCTGCACAAGATAGTTTAAATACTAAGCAGAAGTTGATGACTTTTTTAAATAATTAGTGAAAATCAGTATATTTAATTATAATAAGGAGGAAAAATAATGGACGAAAAAACAATGGTAAATGATATTTTATCAGGTGTTAAATCAGACTTAACAACATATCAGACAGCTATTTCTGAATCAGAAAATATGAATTTAAGACAGACATTTCAACAAATAAGAAATAGTGATGAAAGTTTTCAGTATGAACTTTTTAAAATAGCACAAACAAAGGGATATTATAAACCAGCTCAAAAAGCAACTCCAACAGAAATAGATACTGTAAAAAATGAATTACAACAATAAAAATATAAAAAATTGTGCATAAATTTTACTATGTAAAATTTTGCACATAAACAAAAAAGTAGCATGAAAAATATGTTAAAATTCAAGATATTTTAGTCATGCTTTTTTTGTTTTTTAAGAAAATTATATATGGTTTTTAAATTTTAAGAAAAAGCTAAAAAAAATAAGAATAATTACAAAATCATTTAAAAACTTAGGGAAATTTAATATATAAACTATTGCAAAAAAAAATAAAAAATTATAATATTATATCATAATATTATAAGGAGAATTTGTAATGTTAAAAAAAGTATTAGTACATACGAAAAGATCTATGAAATTAATAATTGTGATATCGATAGCATTTTTATTTATAGTAGGCTTTATAGCATCTTTTTATAAAGTAAGTTATAGTGTTAATATTGATGGAGAAGTAATAGGATATACAGATAACAAAAGTAAATTGCAAGAACAAATTAATAATTATATAGAAAATGGAGAAAGTGAAAATACAGCATTTGTTCAAGTAGAAAGTTTACCTGAATACAATATATGTTTATTAAAAAGAGATGTAAGCTCAGATGATAATAAAATATTTGATATGATAAAATCAGATGGTGTTACATATTATAGATATTATGCAATTTTAGAAAATCAAGAAGAAAAAGCATACGTATCTAATTTTTCAGAAGCAGAAGAAATTGTTAATAAACTTAAAGAAAAAAATAGTTCAAACATTGAAAATATAACTATTTCAGAAAAATATGAAACAGAATTAAAGGAAATGAGTAATGTTGATGAAACAATTACAAAGTTATATGTTGAACCTAATAAAGTAATGGTGGCATCAAATAATAATTCAAATAACAAATCATCTTATGGTACAGTAAATACAGCTACAAATATTTCTAGTACTAAGGTAAGTTTGGGAGTTTCATTAATAAAGCCTGTAACGGGAATAATATCATCTAGATTTGGTGCAAGGAGTAGTATTAGAAGTTCAGCTCATACAGGATTAGATATAGCAACAGCAAAGGGAACTCCTATAGCAGCTGCAGCTTCAGGTACAGTAACATTTTCAGGTTGGAAGGGATCTTATGGTTATTTAACAGTAATTACTCATAGTAATGGTGTGCAAACATATTATGGACATTGTAGTAAATTATATGTATCTGTTGGACAAACTGTATCTCAAGGTGAAACTATAGCTTCTGTTGGTTCTACTGGAAATTCTACAGGTCCACATTTACATTTTGAAATTAGAGTTAATGGAATAGCATATAATCCACAGAGTTATTTATATTAATTTAAAATTTAATTATATTTTAGCTTGATTTTAAAAAATATATAATAAAAATCCACAATATATATTAAAATTGTGGATTTTTATTATATATATTATTATAATCATTTTGAAAAATATTTTATGCCATTATTAATAGCATTATTTTTCATAATTATTTTACCATGTTCTTCTAATTTATATTTAAAATTCTTTGTTAATGTAGTAAAACTAGAAAATTCTAATAATGATGAAAAGAATGAGTTTATGAAATTATTATTTACATTAATGCCTTCAATTACTAAATAATATGTATTATTATAAAAATATAATATTGAAGTTTTAAATAGGTATTTTATATTAATGTTATTATTTTTATTTATGTAATTACAAAATTCACAAAAATCATCAAAAGTATTAAATTCGCATATATTATATGAACTATTTGCAAAAGGAGTTTTTTTCTTTACTGTTAAATATTTTCTTGGCTTATTTTTTTGTGCATTAGTATTATCTAAATATTTTGTTATCATAAAAACAAAAATATCATCTTCTTGAAAAAATGTTTCTATTAGTAATTTATGCCCGTCTGTATCAAAGTCTACTTCTTTTTTTGCTATATTTAATATTTCTAAAAATAAATTTTGATATTCTGAAGTTGTAAAAAACATATTTCTCATATTTATAGATTTATTTTTAAAATCTTCTTGTTTTAAAATTATTTTAATTTTGTTTTCAGTTATTTTTTCTATTTTCATTAGAATACCTCCAATACTATTAATTATATTATACTACTAATATCATTATATTTAAAGGGACAATTTTTGGTAATTATTTTTTTAAAAAATATAAGAATATACATTTGACAAATTTATGTAAAGATTATATAATACATTAAAGTTTTGGTAGTATTAATCGTATTATATTTGGCTAAAGGAGGAAAAAATATGAATGAAAAGCAAATTAAATTCTTAGAGGAGTTATGTGAAATGTATAGGCGGTATGATTTAATGCAAGTGATTGTTCCAATGGATATGGTTATTGGAGGAGACATTTTAAAAAAACAAAATGTAAGAAAATTTGCAGAAGAAAAAGGATATGAATACGAGGAACTTGTTTATGATATAAGCAATGTTATAATAAGAATTAAATAATTTTGGAGAAATAGACTTTGTGAAAGCAAAGTCTTATTTCTTTGGAAAATTTATACAAATTACTTGAAAAAAATCATAAATGAATATATAATATGAATGTATTAGAAAAGGGTATATCCGTAAGGATAAAACAAAAGTGGAGGTATAAAAATGGCTACAAGAGAAAAAAATATATGGATATTATTAGTATTTATATTATCAGGATTAGTAATAGGGGGATTGTTGGGAAAACTTGCTGCTACTGTTCCATGGCTTTGGTGGTTGTCTTATGAGCAGGAATTTGGTTTGCAAAACCCAATAGTGTTTGACTTAATGGTATTAAAATTAACATTTGGATTAATGTTTAAAATAAATGTTGCAAGTATTATAGGAATGGTACTAGCTATATTTATATATAAAAAAATATAATAATAAAAATAAGTGGGACAAATATAAACAATTCGCAAAATATAGATTTTAATAAGCGAAATGAAAGGAAGGTTTATTTTGTCATTAAAAATTAAAGAATTACCAGAAACAGAAAGACCTTATGAAAAATTAGAATTATATGGAGAAAAAAATTTATCAAATGCAGAATTATTAGCAATAATAATAAAGTCAGGAACTAAAGATGAAACTTCAGTACAAGTAGCACAAAGAATTTTAAATATTAATTATGACCCTCAAATGGGAGAGTTAAATTTTTTAAAAGATGTTAGTTTGCAAGAGCTTATGCAGATAAAAGGAATTGGACGAGTTAAGGCTATACAACTAAAAGCTGTTTGTGAACTTGCAATTAGAATGTCCAAACCATCAAATTATAAAAAGGTGCAGATAAAAAGTACTGAACATATTGCAGCTCTTGTGTTAGAAGAATTAAGGTTTGAAAAAAGAGAATATGTAAAAATGTTTTTGCTTAATACGAAGAATGAAATATTAAAAAAAGTTGATTTGGCTGTAGGTGGTACTAGTTTTGCTAATGTAAATATAAAAGAAATTATTTCAGAGGCATTAAAAATAAGAGCACCAAAAATGATATTAATACATAATCATCCTACAGGCGATCCAACACCAAGTCAGATGGATATTAAGTTTACAGACAAGTTATACAATGCTGCTAGAGTTTTTGATATAGAATTGCTAGATCACATAGTTATAGGAGATAATACTTTTAAAAGTGTTTTTGTAGAAACTAAAAAATTAGTTGATAGAGTTAAAAATTCTAGTAATTAAAAATAATTGATATTAGGAAGGGTATGATTATATGAAATTATTTAC